>CAKRYM010000132.1 GCA_934427095.1 uncultured Bacillota bacterium
AGCTTCTGCTCCAGGGGAAGCCATGCAAAACAGCCATGTCCATTTTGAGCTGGAGCGGGATGGGGAAAGTCAGGACCCAAAAGCAGAATTAAGCCAGGAATAAACGTTGTTTATTTTTCCTTGACTACCTTGGCTAAAGCCAAAATCGCCAACTGAATATCTTTTTCCGTATTAAAACGGCCGGGGGTGAAGCGTACCGTTCCCTCCCCAAAGGTGCCTAACGTTTCATGGGCCAAGGGGGAGCAATGATAACCGGAGCGGACGCACACCCCTAAATTGTCTAAAGCATGTGCCGTATTCCAGGGGTCTTGACCTTCTACCACCAAGGAAAGCACAGGTAAACGGGGTCTTTCATCCTCCTGCCAGAACAGCTTTACGCCGGGGATTTGCCCAAAGCCCTCCACCAAACGGCGGGTTAAATGCATAGCCCATTGATACAAAGCGGAAACACCCATGGCCTCAACCATGCTTAAAGCCGCGCCCCAACCGGCAATATTGGGTACAGGCAGGCTACCTGCTTCCAAATGCTGGGGATAACCTTTGGGCATCAAAGGCGCTTCGCTTTCTTCCCCGGTTCCCCCGGAAAAGACAGGAGTTATCTCAATTCCCTCTTTTACATACAGCATACCCACGCCCGCCGGACCATATAATCCTTTGTGAGCCGGTACAGCCAGCATAGCCAAATCCAAAGCGGAAACATCAATGGGCAATAACCCCGCAGTTTGGGAAGCGTCCAGCAAAAGGGGGATTTGTTTTTCCTTAGCCAGCAAAGCAATGTCCGCCACAGGCTGCACGGCGCCGCAAACATTGGAGCCGTGATTCAGCACCAACAGCCTAGTATCAGAACGAATGGCTTTGGCATAGTCGTCTGCTGTCACATAACCCTGTTCATCCCCTTGTACCACGGTGAAATCCGCCATTCCTGCGGCGCGCAAATATTCCAAAGGCCTGCGTACCGCGTTATGCTCCAAGGAGCTGATCACCGCATGTCCGCCGCCTTTTCCTAAATAGCCTAATATTGCCATGTTCAAGGAAGCCGTAGCGCCGGGGGTAAAAACCGCCCGTTCCACATTGGGCAAAGAAAATAACGTAGCCAACTGTTTTCTGACGGTTTCCACCATGGCTTCCGTATGCCGAGACAAGGCGTAACTGCTACGGCCTGGGTTAGCGCCCAATTCGCCTAAGGCTTTTTGCATTTGTTCTCCCACTGTCGCGGGTTTTGGCCAAGAACCGGCCCCATTATCTAAATAAATCATGTGATTTCCTTCCTTTGCGCTAAGTTTCCTGATTTCAGTATATGTGACTTGTCTGTTTTTGTCCTTTGCTTCCCTTTGGAAAGGGTCTGATTTTTCTTGTTTTTCCCAAAGGATTTGCCTTCTTTTTGCCGAGGAAAAGAAGGATTTTGCCTAAAGATAGACAAATATTAAGTCTTAGCTGCTATTTCCACACCCAGGGCGGTTTTTTCGTTGAAAAACTGTGAACAGCCCTGGGAAAAACCTGTGGAATCCACAGGGAAAAAGGGTGGAAAATCTTGTTCCTTTGGGGAGAAAAAACTTCTTTTTTTGCTCTCCGTGTACAGGGTGGAAAACATCCCCTTGTTCATCAACAGCAAATTTTTTCTTTTTTTGCCAGCTTAAGGAAAAAATCTCAGGAAAAATCCACACTATCCACACCCCCTACTAACTACTACTAACTTTATAATCCTAATTCTTTACGCGCCCCTTTGCAGGCGTATGCTTTCTCGGGAGGATAAATCATGAAATTTCGTATCGAAAAAGACGATCTTCTTTACGCGGTCAGCGCCGTGGAAAAAGCCGTCAGCGGCAAAAACACCCTGCCTGTCTTAAGCGGGATTTATCTGGAAGCAAAAGACAATCAGATTTGCTTTCGCGCCACGGATTTGGAATTAGCCATTGAATGCCGTATTCATGCCCAGGTAGAAGAAGAAGGGGTTTTGGTTGCCCCAGGGAGAAAGCTTTCCGCCTTGGTGAGATTATTGCCCCGTGCGGAAATCACCTTAAGCAGCAAAGACATGAATTTGGATGTGATTTACCCTGGTTCTTCCGTACAATTGCCCTGCTACCCGCCGGAGGACTTTCCCATGCTGCCCAAAATGAACGGCCAAAGCAGCGGCCTTTTGCCGGCAGCCCAGTTCCGCCGTATGGTGAAACAGGTAAGCATTGCCGCGGCTCAGGACGAGGTCAGGCCGGTCTTTGCTGGGATTTATACGGAAATTGACGGGGATAATATCGTTTTCGTGGCCACGGATACCCATCGCTTAGCTAAAGCCCAGGGCAAATGGCAGGGCGAGGGAAAAACCCATTTGAACATACCCAGCCGGGTTTTGCAGGAAGTTTGCCGCCTGGCACAGAATGACGACGATATGATTCAAATGTCCTTTAGTGATTCCCAAGTCTTTTTCTCCTTTGGGGATTTGTTGTTTACTTCCCGCTTAATCATGGGACAATACCCGGATTACCGTCAGGTTATCCCTGCGGAAAATCTCTTTTGCACTGGGCTTACCTTGGCCAAACGCCCCTTTGGGGAGGCCTTGGAACGAGCGGCCTTAATCGCCGGCCAAAGCGGCAATAAAGCCAATACCGTGCGGCTGGAGCTGAAAGAAAATTCCCTGCATCTTTGCGCGGAAGTGCCGGATCAGGGCCGTATTGATGAAGAAATCCCCGCGGAAATCCAGGGGGAAACCTTTACCATCGGCTATAATGTGAAGTATCTCTTGGATGTGTTGAAAATTTTGGATACGGACAGCATACAAATGCGCTTAACGGGGATGAATACCCCGGGCATTATCACCGCTGCGGAAAGCGATGAGGATTATTTGTATTTGCTGCTGCCGGTGAGGATGAGCCGCTAATGGAAATCCACAGATTATCCCTGTTTTCCTTTCGCAATTATGAAAACTTAAGCTTGGATTTCCAGCCGGGGCTGAATTTGCTGTTCGGCTTAAATGCCCAGGGAAAATCCAATTTGCTGGAAGCCATTGCCTATTTGGGTATGGCTTCTTCTTTTCGTGGGGCCAAAGAGGGGGAATTGATCTACCATGAGCAGCCCTATTTCACCCTGCGCGGGGAAATCCAAAGCGAAAGCGAAGGCAGGCTGGACATTGCCGCGGCTTATGACCGCAAAGGCAAACGCTATTGGAAGGTAAACGGGGAGCAAATTTCCCGCTTAGCCCAGGTTATCGGCTTATTTCATACGGTGGTCTTTGCGCCGGAGGATATTTGGCTGGTGCAAAGAGGGCCGGAATACCGCCGCCGCTTTTTAAACCGCCTCTTGTCCCAGCTTTATCCCGCTTATTGTCAGGAACAGCTCACTTACCGGCATATTTTGCGGCAGAGAAACGCCTGCTTAAAACAGGCTTTTCCCCAGCAGGAGCCGGAAGAGCTCTTGGTTTGGGATCAGCAATTGGCCCATGCCGGTAGCCGCATTACCCGTTTTCGCCAAGCTGCGGTGGAAAAGCTTTGCCCCTTGGCCCAAAGCATACACCGGGAATTAACCCAGAACGAAACCTTGACCTTAACCTATCAGCCTTCTATAAAAAGCGAACATTTGTCCGATTCCCAATTGGAAGCTTTTTTCCTAGAGGAATTGCAGCGCTTAAGGCATGGGGAAATCCAACGCCACGCCACCTTATTGGGCCCGCACCGGGATGAGCTGTTCATTACCATTAATGGCAAAAGCGCCAAGGATTTCGGCTCCCAGGGCCAGCACCGTACTGCAGCCTTAAGCTGTAAACTGGCGGAGCTGGAGCTTTCTAAAGAAATTCGCGGGGAATACCCCGTGCTTTTGCTGGACGATATTTTGAGCGAGCTGGACCATTTCCGGCAAAAGGCCATTTTGGATCTGGTGCCAAAGAAAACCCAGACCTTTATCACCGCCGTAGAGGATCAATTTCCGCCCAGCTTAAAGGGACAGAAAATGGAAATTCAGCAGGGCCGGGTGTATTTGCGCTAAGCCTTTACCCAAAAAAGCAGGATTTTTCTGATACTAGAACACTTGTTCGAAAAAGAGGAAGAAAAAAACCGTGTTCCATCGAACACGGTTTTTGTTTGTTTTTGTTTTTCTATGTTTTGGGGCTTATCTGCCGCCTTTTAGCTCTTTTTCCAATTCGCTTAAGGTTCTTTCCAATTGGGGATCGGTTTTACGGGAATCCTTAATTTTTTCACAAGCATGAATGACCGTGGTATGATCCCGGTTACCAAATTCCCGGCCGATTTGGGGCTGGGTAGCGCCCATCATTTCCCGGCAAAGATACATGGCGATTTGCCGGGGATAGGTAATAAAGCGGTCTTTTTTCTTGGATTTTAAATCTTCTACGGAAATCTGGAAGAAATTCCCCACGGCCTTTTGAATCAAAGGAATGGTGAGCTTCACCGGCTCGTCCTGGTCAATGACGCCTTTTAAGGCTTCCAAGGCAATGGCCATATCGATATGATGACGATGATTCATCTGGGTATAGCAGATGACTTTATTTAACGTGCCTTCCAGCTCGCGAATATTGGCCTGGACTTTGTCGGCGAT
Source organism: uncultured Bacillota bacterium (assembly GCA_934427095.1). Taxonomy (GTDB): domain Bacteria; phylum Bacillota; class Dehalobacteriia; order UBA4068; family UBA4068; genus RGIG3155. The sequence goes on from CAKRYM010000132.1 coordinate 4,540, forward strand.
AAAATAGGTCACCTCGTCATCCATATGAATATTCTCGCTTAAGGCCTTTTGCTGCAAAATAAGCAACATTCAACCACGTCGGACCGCGCCAATAATC
>CAKRYM010000133.1 GCA_934427095.1 uncultured Bacillota bacterium
GAAGTTTTGCAGGCTGAAGGTCTGGTTTTCATCGATTTCTGGAGCCCTTCCTGCGGTCCGTGCATGGCTTTGCTGCCTGACGTTGAAGCTTTTGCTGAACGTAATGAAGGCAAATGCAAATTCTGCAAGGTCGATGGTGGTGCAAACAAACGTTTGCTGCTTTCCCAGAAACTGATGGGTCTTCCTACCCTGGCCTTCTATAAGGGTGGCGAAAGAGTCGCTACTTGGAGCAAGGACGATATCGATTTGGATGCAATTCAGGCTTGGCTTGATGAACAGGCTTAATCGATTTTGATATCGGTATTATTGAATCAGGAGGTGTTATTATGCGTTTGGAAGTTGGCTCTATATTCATCAAAGATGTCCAGTTTGCCGACAAGACTGAAGTCAAAAACGGCGTTCTGTATATCAACAAAGATGAATTGGCCAAAGCGGCAGGCGATGACGAACGGATTAAATCTGTCGAGGTGTTCTTAGCTCGTCCCGGTGAATCCGTACGTATTATCCCTGTCAAAGACGTTGTCGAACCCCGCGTGAAAGTTGATGGGCCCGGTTGCATTATCCCCGGTTTCCTGGGCGGAGTTGACCAGGTCGGTAGCGGCCGTACCCATGTGTTGAAGGGTGCTGCTGTTGTTACCACCGGTAAGATCGTTGGTTTCCAGGAAGGTATTATTGACATGAGTGGTGAAGGTGCGAAATATACTCCCTTCTCCAAGACCAACAATGTCGTCATTAAAGTGGAACCCATCGATGAATTGAAGCAGCACGATCACGAATATGTGGTCCGTCTGGCTGGCTTCAGAGCTGCCAAATACCTTGGCGAAGCTGGTAAAGCTATGGAACCCGATCAGATCGATACCTACGAAACCAAACCCATTCAGGAACAGGTTGCGGAGTATCCGAATCTGCCCAAAGTTGTCTATGCTTATATGCTGCAGACTCAGGGCTTGCTGCACAACACCTTCTATTATGGTGTTGACGTCCGGCAGATCGTTCCTACCTTTATGTATCCTACCGAGGCTATGGACGGCGCTATCGTCAGCGGTAACTGCGTTTCCGCTTGCGACAAGAACCCCACCTATATTCACATGAACAGCCCGGTCATCCATGAACTGTACAAACAGCATGGTAAGACCATTAACTTCTTGGGCTGCGTCATCACCAATGAATGCGTCACCTTGATGGAAAAAGAACGTTCCTCCAGCATGACTGCTAAACTGTGCCGTTTCTTGGGCGCAGATGCCGCAATCATTTCCGAGGAAGGCTTCGGCAATCCTGACGCTGACTTGGTCATGAACTGCAACAAGATCACCAAGGAAGGTCTGAAGACTGTTCTGATTACCGACGAATATGCCGGTCAGGATGGCGCTTCTCAGTCCCTGGCTGACTCCACGCCTCTTGGCGATGCTTGCGTGACCGCTGGTAACGCTAACATGGTTATCGAGCTGCCTCCTATGGATACCGTTATCGGCTATCCGGAAGTTGCCGACACCATCGCTGGTGGTACTCAGGGCTCCCTGCGTCCCGATGGCAGCATCGTTGCAGAAATTCAGGTTATTACCAGTGCTACCAACGAGTTGGGCTATGGCTTCCTGACTGCAAAAACGGTTTAATTTAGGTTTTACAGCTTTATCATCCATCAAAATATAAAACAAATTTGGAAAGGGGAAATTGATATGTCGATGTTAGAAGGCAAGAAAGTTGCCATCCTCGGCGATCGTGACGGCATCCCCGGACCGGCGATTGAAGAATGCGTTAAATCCGCCGGTGCTGAAGTGGTATTCTCCACTACGGAATGCTTTGTCTGAACTGCCGCAGGCGCAATGGACCTGACGAATCAGCAGAGAATTAAGGATTTGTGTGACAAATATGGCAACGAGGATTTGATCGTTGTTCTCGGCGGTGCTGAAGCTGAAGCCGCTGGTTTGGCTGCAGAAACCGTTTGCTCTGGTGATCCTACCTTTGCAGGCCCGTTGGCTGGAGTTCCGTTGGGACTCAAAGCTTATCATATGTTTGAATTGAAAGATGAAGTCGATCCTCAGGTTTACGAGGAACAGATCAGCATGATGGAAATGGTCCTCGATGTGGATGCAATCATCTCCGAGGTGTCGACCTATCGCGGTTGATTAATTATCAGCGCAAGGAGGCCAATAAACAGTGTTTAAAATCGTTCATTATATCAATCAGTTTTATGCCGGCATTGGCGGCGAGGACAAAGCTAATGTCCCGCCGGAAAAACGTGACGGCGTAGCTGGCCCCGGTATGGCGCTGAAAGGTGCCCTTGCCGGAGTCGCTGAAATCGTCGGAACGGTCATCTGCGGTGACTCTTACTATAACGAAAATGAAGAGTCTGCTGGCGCTACCGTTCTGGACATGATCAAGAGCTACTCCCCCGATATGGTTATCGTGGGCCCTGGCTTTAACGCTGGCCGTTATGGTATGGCTTGTGGCTCTGTAGCGAAACTGGTGGACGAAAACCTGCATATCCCGGTCGTTGGTGGTCTTTACGAAGAAAACCCCGGCTTGGAAATGTATAAACGTTATGGTTATTTCGTTCCTACCGGCAATTCTGCTACCAGCATGCGCCAGGCTATCCCCGCTATGGCTGCCGTTGCTAAGCAGCTCTTGAACGGCGAAGAACCCACTGGCTATGTTTTGAAAGGTCTGCGTCGGAATTTCTTCGCTGAAGAACGCGGCGCTAAGCGTGCCGTTGACATGCTCGTTAAGAAGCTGAGCGGCGAAGCTTTTGTGACCGAATATCCCATGCCTGTCTTTGACCGTGTAGATCCCTATCCGGCAATTAAAGACATGAAGCATGCAAGACTGGCCCTGGTTTCTTCCGGTGGTCCTGTCCCGAAGGGCAATCCTGATCATATCGAATCCTCCAGTGCTTCCAAGTATGGCAAGTACAGCTTGGAAAACATCGATGATTTCGATTCTACCAATGGTGAAACTGCCCACGGTGGCTATGACCCCGTCTATGCAAACGAGGATTTGGACCGTGTCCTCCCCGTTGACGTAATGAAAGAATTCTTGGCTCAGGGTGTTTATGGATCTTTGCATCCTTATTGGTACGCCACTGTTGGTAATGGTACTTCCGTTGCTAACTCCAAGAAATTCGCTGCAGAAATCGCAGAACAGCTGAAAGCTTATCTTAACCAGTACGTGAGGCACCTGCACTCGTTGCGGTGCAACGATGGTTAAAGAAATCGAAAGACATGGTTTCCCTGTAGTGCATATGTGCACCATCGTTCCGGTCTCCCTGACCGTTGGTGCTAACCGTATCGTTCCCACGATTGCTATTCCGCATCCGTTGGGCGATCCCAGCCTCTCTCCTGAGGATGAAAAGAACTTGCGTCGTAAACTGGTCATGAAGGCCATTAAGGCTCTGGAGACCGAAGTTGACGGCCAGACTGTCTTTAAAGACTGATTGTCTTTTAAGATGATTTTCTCGGAGCCGGAGATCTTTCTCCGGCTCCGTTGAAAAAATTATAATTTATTGTTTGATTTTTTCGGAGGTGTAAAAATGAGTTTTCCCGTGATCAAAGGGTCTGCTTATGCCCTTATCCAAGCTCCTGATATGGTCCTGATGCAGGGGACTACTGCTACCGGTGAACGTCGTTCTAATCCTGACAGTGACCTGCTTAAGAATTTGCCTTCCCATCTGCGCTCTTATGAAGATTGCGTAGCTTATCCCCCCAACCAGGCTTACATCGGCAATCTGGACCCCAGAGAGCTGAACAACATTGAACGCCCCTGGTATAATCATCCTGTTGCTGGTGCTTCTGAAGACGGCAAACGTGGTGGCATTATGTCCCAGGATTTGTTCTATGGCCTGATGAAAGCAGTTGACGCCTTCGATCTGATTTTCTTCACTGAAGCTTTCCGTGACGCCGTCAAAGAAAAGCTCCTTGCTCATCCGGTCGTTGGTAAATGGGCTGTTCTTTCTAAACTTGATAAGGCTGTTCTTCCTGAAGAAGAAATTTTGGCTCTTGCTGACGGTCATCATGGTGAACCCATGTATCAGGACGGCAAAATCGTTGGCGTGGTAAAGGCTGCTCATGAATATGATGAAGCGCTTTCTTGCCATGTTATGTTTGAAAACTTGGTAGGCAAGGCCTCTTCTGCCTACTGCATGCAGCTCCTTTTGGATAAAAGCGGCTTGAAGGCCGAAGATATAGAATACATTGTTGAATGCTCTGAAGAAGCCTGCGGTGATATGAACCAGCGTGGTGGTGGCAACTTCGCTAAATCTATTGGTGAAATTTGCGGTTGCGTTAATGCTACCGGTTCCGATGTTCGTACTTTCTGCGCAGGTCCTGCTCATGCTATGGTTTACGCTTCTTCTCTGGTTCAGAGCGGCATTTATAAACATGTCGTGGTCGTGGCCGGCGGCTGCAGCGCCAAACTTGGCATGAACGCTCGTAACCATGTTGAAAAAGATATGCCTGCTTTGGAAGATTGCCTGGGTGCTTTCGCTATTCATGTGGCTGAAAATGATGGCGTATCTCCTGTTGTCCGTACCGATATCGTTGGTCGTCATACCATTGGTAGCGGCGCTTCTCCTCAGGCC
>CAKRYM010000134.1 GCA_934427095.1 uncultured Bacillota bacterium
ACAGAAAATGAAAAAATTAGCCTCGGTATGAAACAGTTGATCCCCAATCCCTGGAGCCAGGCAAAAGAGAAGTATCCGGAAGGTTGCGTCATTCCCGCAAAGGTGATGCGTACTACGGATTTCGGTGCATTCTTAGAGGTTGAACCTGGGGTTGAAGGTCTGGTTCATATTTCTCAGATGGCCAATCATCGTGTAGAAAAAACAGAAGATGTGGTTAAACCGGGTGACGTTGTTAATGTAAAGGTAATCTCTGTTGATCCCGAAGCGAAGCGCATGAGCCTTTCCATTAAAGCTACCTTGCCGCCGGAAGAAACTGCTGAGGAAGCTCCTGCAGCAGAGGCTCCCGCAGAAGAAGCTCCGGTAGAAGAATAATTTCTCTTCTAAATCATTGATGCAAAATTAAGAAGACCGCCTTGCGCGGTCTTCTTGTTAGATCCACCAAAACGAGAAGGAGAGCATTATGAAACTTTGGGGTGGTCGTTTTTCTGGTGAAACCAACGAAATTGCCTGTGATTTTCATTCTTCCATTGGCTTTGACCAGCGTATGTTTCGTGAGGATATTCTAGGTTCTATTGCCCATGCCAAAATGTTGGGAAAAACAGGCATTATTTCTCAAGCTGATGCAAATCAAATCATTCAAGGGCTAACGGATTTAGAAGCAGATATTCTTGCTGGAAAGATTACTTTTGATACTGATGCAGAAGATATTCATATGAATATCGAAAAGCTGCTGACGGAGAGAATTGGGGAAGCAGGAAAACGTCTGCATACTGCACGTAGCCGTAATGACCAAGTTGCTGTTGATCTGCGGCTTTATTTGCGGCGCGAAATGAAAGAAATTCAGGAATTGTTACTGGCTACCATTGGCGCTTGTTTTGCTTTTGCCAAGGATCATACCCATACCTTGATGCCTGGGTATACCCATTTGCAGAAAGCGCAGCCAATTAGTTTTGCTCATCATTTATTAGCCTACATAAACATGTTTATGCGGGATTACAGTCGATTAGAGGATACTGCTACCCGTATGAATTTTAGCCCTTTAGGTAGTTGTGCTCTTGCAGGTACCGGATTTCCTATCGATCGTGAAATGACTAGTATGGAGCTTGGTTTTTCCGGCCCATGCGAAAATAGCCTTGACGGTGTTTCTGATCGCGATTACGCGATTGAATTTCTTGCTGCGGCTGCAATGATTATGATGCATCTTTCCCGCTTTTGTGAGGAAATTATCCTTTGGAGTACCTATGAATTTGGGTTTATTACGCTAGATGACGCTTATAGTACAGGCAGCTCCATTATGCCGCAGAAGAAAAACCCGGATATGGCCGAATTGATCCGGGGAAAAACAGGCCGGGTTTATGGGGATCTTATGGGACTGCTTACGGTGATGAAAGGTATTCCGCTTGCTTATAATAAAGACATGCAAGAGGATAAAGAGGCCGTCTTTGACGCTATTGATACAGTCAAAGCTTGCCTTACTGTGTTTACACCGATGTTGCAGACCATGAACGTTCATCCGGACGTGATGGAACGAGATCTTTCCTCTGGCTTTATCAATGCTACGGATGTGGCTGATTACTTGGCGGCAAAAGGGTTGCCTTTCCGGGAAGCGCATAGTGTTTCTGGTACGTTAGTAAAAATTGCAGAAGAAAAAAAATGTACGCTTACGGAATTACCTTTGGCTACGCTGCAAGAGGTATGCCCATTGTTTGCTGAAGATATCTATGATGCGATTTCTCTAAAAGCTTGTATGGAAAAGCGAAATAGCTACGGCGGACCTGCTCCGACTGCGGTAAATATGGCGCTTCAACATGTTGAGAATTGGTTAAACGTACATCATTGATGAGATAGAATAATTTCTATTTTGTCCGAAAAATAACCATCTGTTGCTTGGAACAGATGGTTATTTTTATGCCCAGAATTGGGATAAGCACCAATAGGGTTTCACCGCATAAAATTTAGAGAAGGTGGTGAGGAAAATGGCGTTTACTGATGTGGAGTTGTTGGCAAGATTAATTCAATGCGAAGCTGGTGGCGAAGGGCAGTTAGGGATGATGGCCGTTGCATCAGTGATTATGAATCGGGTCAATGCTACGGAAGGGGAATATGCCAGGATTAGTGACGGCGGCTCTATCCAAAACATTATTTATCAGGAAGATCAGTTCGCCTGCTTGGAAACAGAACGCAATGGTATCGTCAATAATCAAAACATTTATAATATGACACCTGACCCAATTCATTATGAAATAGCAGAATGGGCGATTAGTGGAAACAGGGTAACCGATTTGGGTGAGGCTTTATGGTTTTACGCGCCCTATGGAGAAGAATGCCTGGAAAACTTCCCTAATGAAAGCGGGGAATATGCGTTACGAATTAATGGGCATTGTTTTTATAATCCGACTCCATTTTATGCGGAAACATGATTGAAAAACGATAGGAGGACTATATTATGGCAGAAATTTTTCGTAAAACGCAAATGGCCGGTGGCGGTAACTTATCCGCAGGGAACAGCGGTTCTGGTAATACCACTGCCACCGCACCCAGACAGAGTGGTAATGTCATAACAAATTTTCCATCCGGAATTGATTTCTCTAGTGGAATGGGAGGAAGTTATGAAGGTGGGTTAGTGCGAGAAAGCGGCGTATCGCCGTCAACAACAGCAGATCCTTGGGGATATCAGGGGCCTAGTGATTGCGGTGGATGTTCTTCTACCAATGGCTTGTACATGTGTGATTTGTTGCGGGAAGCTATCGGCCATTATATCATTAGCGAGCATTTAGTGGGCACCAATGGCCTACAATATCGGGTAGGGTTGCTAACCCGAGTAGAAGAAAATTGCTTTGTCCTTTATCAGGAAGAAAACCGCACCAATTTAATTTGCGACTACTATTCGTTAAAGTTTTTCCGTCGTTGGCCTAAAGGGCAGAAACCGCAGGTATTAGATTATCAAGCATTAGAATATCAGAAATAATCTATTTCCACATAAACGATTTATTTGTGATAGATCATGCATATTTTTAAAGTCTGGGCAGAAACTTAGCACAATCATAAGCGTTTTCCAAGCCTGGGGAAAAATAAAAGAAACCGGCGGCCAGCATTTGTATTTTCCCATCTAGGAAAATATCGGTGATCTGCCGGTCATTCTTTTTTACCGTTACTGTAACTACACCACCTGGTTGGCGGAGATCGATGGTGAGCAATTGCGCGGAAGAAAGATCCGCTAAACCTACTGCCACTGCGGAAGAGCCAGAGCCACAGCTGCTTTCCCAAACACAGCTGTAGGGATTTTGCACCATAACTAAGGGAGTAAGCTGTTGTTGTTTGTTGTAGAACATTAATCCTATACTGTCAATGGGGAAATGTTGTTCTTGAAGAAAATGTTCTGCCTCAGAAAGAAAATGGATGTCAGGAGTACGCTCCCATAAAATCAAATGGGTGATCCCTTGGAATTCTACAATGGTATAAGGGCCAAACTGGAGGTTTTCGCCGTGTTTGATCATTTTAGGAAGAGGCATTTCTATTTTAGCCATACAACAGCCTTCTTCCGTTCCTGGCGTTAAAGTTACTTCTAGCGGATGTTGTACGCCAGAAACCTGGATGATTTGATGGCTTTCCTGCTTAAGTTTGCCACAAAGCAAGGATGATTCTTCTCGCATCGCTAACCAGGCTGCAAAACTCCGGCTGGCATTAGCACAGAATTCCCCACCTAACATTTCCATTCGGGGCGGCGTTTCTTCTGGAAAGATAATGGCTACCTGTTCAACGCCTAGACCATTTTTTGTGGTAAGCTCTTGCACCAATTGTGGGTAGTCCCTTTTTTCTATTGGATCTAATAGAAAAAGAGTAGTATTGCCGCTGGGGTTCATTTTGATAAAGCGGAGTCGCATGATCAGGCCTCCTTCTTTTAGACTGAATTAATCATATAAAGAGGGAGAGGTCCTTGTCAATAGGACTTTATGTGCAAAAAGAATTCCTCTTAGAAAAAAAGGAAAAAATATTTTTGGGCACGAATATATTTATTACACGGTGTTATCATCGTGATTCTTCGCGATAGGCGAGAGGTTTTAGAAAAAATGAGTTTGAGAACAAGGCACACGTTGATGTTGTTGGTTGCAGCGCTGATTTGGGGTACGGCATTTGTTGCACAGAGTGTAGGGGTAGAATATTTAGACGCTTGTACATTTATTTTTGTCCGTTGCCTAATCGGCGGGTTCTCTTTGCTCCCGGTTATTTGGTTTTTTGATCAGCGGCAGCCGCTGGAAAAGCGGCAACCGCTGCTACCGTTACGAAAGAACAAAAAGTTGCTTTTGGGCGGAATCTGTTGCGGGATATTCCTTGGCTTTGCCAGTATCTTGCAGCAAATTGGTATTGAATTTACAACCGTAGGAAAATGTGGTTTCATCACTGCATTCTATGTCATCTTTGTCCCAGTGATAGGCTTCTTTTTCCTACATCGAAAATATCATTTTTTGACTTGGCTAGGGGTAACCATCGCCCTATTTGGCTTATATTTTTTGAGTTTAAAACCAGGAACATTACAGATTTCTTTTGGTGATTTATGCG
>CAKRYM010000135.1 GCA_934427095.1 uncultured Bacillota bacterium
GGTGGAGATGAGGGGGATCGAACCCCTTACCTCTTGAATGCCATTCAAGCGCTCTCCCAAGTGAGCTACACCCCCACAAGCAAGAGATATTATACTATATCCCTTTAGGCTTGTCAAGGCGAAAAATAATGGGAAAGAAAATTTTCTACCCAAAAGGAAGCTTAGTCCGCCTGCTTCTGCCCCTGGTCAGGGTTAGCGGCGTCGGCGGGGCCGTCTGCCAGGACGTCGGCGTCGGTTAAGCCGGCGGCTTCTGCCAATTCATCTTGGTGGGCGGCCACTTCTTCTGGGGTATGGGCCGGGGTTTCGCTATCTTCCCCCTGGGCCCAGAAGGATTCGTCCCCAGCCAAAGCTTCCAGGGCCGCGGCTTCTTCCCACTGGCCCAAGGCCCGCCAGGAACGGAAAGCCAACAGCGCAACCAGCACCGTGCCTAAGCCGATCAGCCCTTCTAAGAGCCAGATATTGGTCAAAAGCCCGGTCTGATACAGCATGGCGATCCAATCCACAGCCGCATGGCAGAGGACAGCCAGCAGCCAGTAGGCAAATTTCTTTTGCCGCACCGCCCGGAATACCAGCACGGACAAGGAAATATGCAAAGCAATAGCAAACACACGTTCGATACCCGTAACCAAGTAAACCGGCGCCGGCTGCACCAAAAAGGCAGCGGACATTTCCTCTATATTGCTGGCAAAGACCGTTTGCAGCAAAGTTTCGGACCCGGCCATGACCAGGATTAGGGCAGCCATGTTCACCAAGCAGCTAAGGCCAGCCAAAAGAATGGCCTCAATACCGCCGTGGCCGATGCCGTACATGACGGCAGTTTCCCGGCCGGTGCGTTTTTTCAGCAGGAAGCGGAAAGCCACAAAACGGCCGGTTTCCTCAAAGAGCCCGGCAGCCAAGCCGCCGTAGAGGACATAAATCCAAATATTGGTCAAGACAAAGGGCATTTTTAGCACAAACTGATGGCAAATACTTTCCAAGCCAAAGACAAAGACCACAAAGATCAAAGCGCCCACCAAGGCGGTGCTAATTTTGGCCTGGCTCTTCTTTTTCCACCAGATCATCAATACAATAGGAAGCAGAAAAGACAGCAATAAGCTAACCCCTAAGGTCAGCGCATAAGGGAAAAAGGACATGGGGCACCTCCATCAAGACCCGATCAGGAAATCCAGCACATTCATGGCGCCGTCGCTTTCCGCCCGGTACAGCTCCGTGAACCCGCACTGCTGACAGGAAATGGTAATGAAACGTTTGTTCTGGATATCGAAAAGTTTACTAAACGTCCCCCCAGTGGCCTGAAACTGATCCGCGTCATAACGGCGGCAGCCGCATTTCGGGCAGACATACTGTTTTTGTTCCATAAATTACCCCTCCACAAAGGAATTTTACCTGAATAAACCTGGGCATATATCATACAGTATAGCACTTCCCCCCGGAAAAGGAAAGGTTGCTCCCCAAGATAACACAGGAAAAACCGGTTTTTTCCAGCAAAAATCAGAAAACAGGAATAGGGCAGGAAAAAATTAGCTATATTATGGTCAGAATCTTCCAGAAAAGCAGGCAGAAGAAGGAAAATCCCCTGGCCTTGCCTGGGGGCAGGAAAACCGAGGCAGGGTAACGAATCTTTTTAGCAAATACGGGGGAAAGAAGGGTGGTTATGGCAGGACGCATTCCCGCAGAAATTCTCACGGAAATCCAGCAAAGAGCGGATATCGTGGACATCGTAGGGGAATATGTGACCTTAAGACGGCGGGGACGGAACTGGTTCGGCCTCTGCCCTTTTCATCAGGAGGATACCCCCAGCTTTTCCGTGAATCAGGAAAAGCAGATCTTCAAATGCTTCGGCTGCGGCAAAGGGGGCAATGTGATCGGCTTTATCCAAGAGGTGGAACATCTGTCCTTTGGGGAAGCCGCCCGGAAGCTGGCGGACCGTTACCACATCGCCATTCCGGAAGAAGCCATTTCCCCGGAAGAAAGCCGCCGCCTGCAACAGCGGCGTTCCCTCTTAGCCATACACGAGTTGGCGGCAAAATTTTTCCAAGAGCAGCTGGAAACCTCAGCCCAAGCCGGGGCTTATCTGAAGCGCCGGGGCATTAGCCCGGAAATGGTGGAGCGCTTCGGCTTAGGCTATTCCCCGGAAGCGGATTGGCAAGCGTTGCATCAGCAATTGAGCCAAGCCGGTTTTGGGGAGGAGTTACAGCTCCTTTCCGGCTTAGTCAGCAAAAGCAGCAAAAACGGCCGCTGCTATGACAAGTTCCACGGCCGCCTGATTTTCCCCATTCGTTCCGCCCAAGGCCAGGTGGTGGCTTTTGGGGGCCGGGCCTTAGGGGAGGAACAGCCCAAATATTTAAATTCCCAAACCACCCCCATTTACAACAAATCCCAACTGTTGTTCGGCCTGGACTTGGCGGGTACGGCCATTAGCCAGCAAAAGCAGGTCATCATCATGGAGGGGTATATGGATGTGCTGACCGCCCATCAATACGGGGTGGAAAACGCCGTGGCTTCCTTAGGCACGGCCTTTACACCGGAGCAAGCCCGGCTGCTCTCCCGTTATGCCCCGGGGGAACCGGAGAAAATGGAGGTATTGCTGAGCTTTGACGGGGACGGCGCCGGCGCCAAGGCTGCTTTGCTCAGCTTAGACAAGCTCAGCGCCTGCCCCTTTGCAGAAGCCAAGGTTTTGGTCTACCCCGAGCAAAAGGACCCAGACGAATTTCTTAGGACCTATGGGCAAAAGGGCTGGCAGCGTTTACTGGAACGCTACTGCTATTCCCGTTTGGACTATCTCCTTTACCGGGCCATGCAGCGGCACGACCCCCATACCGCCCAGGGCAAAGGAGCCATTGTAGCGGATTTGGTCCCCGCCATTCTTGCCACCGACAATTATACGGAAGCAGAGGACTTTATCCACACCCTGTCCCGGCGTTTACAGGTATCGGAACAAGCCATTCGCCTGGATGTGACCAAGGGCAGGCCCAAGCCCAAGGGCGTAGGAACAGTGACCCAAGTAAGGCCAAGGGTCTCCCCAGCGGAAAAAGAAAGTTTCAGCCTAGCCCAAAAACAACTTTTGCTTCTCTCCTTATCTAACCGGGAGATTTTTCAACAGGCTTATGGGGAATTAGGGGAGGAAATGGCCCCCACCGCCTTAGGGAAAAGCCTGCTTCAGCTGGTGCTTTCCCTGGGGGAAACCTATACATTTCAGCCTTCTTCTTTGTTTAATTATTTGCCTGCGGAAAATGAAGGGTTACGGGATTTTTTGTTGAAATTATTAGACACGGACATCCCGGAAACGGGACAAGGGGATTTGGCCGCAGGGTATATCCGCACCATTCGCCAGCAAAGCCTCAGCCGTCAAATGGCCGCTTTACAACAGAAAATCGCGGCAGCCCAAGACCGCGGCGAGGATTGCACCCCTTTGATCGAAGAAAAACTTCGCCTAAAACAACAACAAATGCACCTGGGGGAACAGTATAACCCCCAAGGGTAAGGACACCGCCCAGCGTGGCAACAGAAAGGAAAGCCTATCGTGGAACACATGACCCGCGAAGATGCGTTTAAGAAAATTGTGGAACTGGGAAAAGAAAAGAAATCCATTTCCATTAACGACATCATGAATATTATCCGGGATATTGAAGTGACCCCGGCACAGATCGAGGAGCTTTATGCCCAGCTGACCGCGGCCAATGTGGAAATTCTCGCTTTGGAGGACGAGCCTCTTTCCGATATTGACGACCCGGACGAGGCGGAAATCGCCGAAGTGGAGCCCACGGAACTGGACTTAACCGTGCCCGACGGCATTGCCATTGACGACCCGGTACGCATGTACCTGAAAGAAATCGGCCGGGTGCCGCTGCTTTCCGCAGAAGAGGAAATCGCCCTGGCCCAGCGCATGGAAAAAGGGGACGAGGAGGCCAAACGCCGCCTGTCCGAAGCCAACTTGCGCCTGGTGGTCAGCATTGCCAAACGCTATGTAGGCCGTGGTATGCTCTTTTTGGATTTGATCCAGGAAGGGAACCTGGGCTTAATCAAAGCCGTGGAGAAATTCGATTATCACAAAGGCTATAAATTTTCCACCTACGCCACCTGGTGGATACGCCAGGCCATTACCCGCGCCATTGCGGATCAGGCCCGCACCATCCGTATTCCCGTGCATATGGTGGAAACCATCAATAAGCTCATCCGCATTCAGCGGCAGCTGATTCAGAAATTAGGCCGGGACCCCTTGCCGGAAGAAATCGCCGAGGAAATGGATATCACGGTGGACAGGGTCAGGGAAATCCTGAAAATTTCCCAGGAGCCCGTGTCCTTAGAAACCCCCATCGGCGAAGAAGAGGACAGCCATTTGGGGGACTTCATTGAAGATGAGGAAGCCCTGGCGCCGGCGGACGCAGCCAGCTTTTTCCTCCTGAGAGAGCAGCTTTCCGATGTGCTCTCCACCCTGACCCCCAGGGAAAAACGGGTGCTGGAAATGCGCTTCGG
>CAKRYM010000136.1 GCA_934427095.1 uncultured Bacillota bacterium
CTTCCGTCATGAGTTTACCACCGAGATCAATATCAATGGTTATATAATTCTGTCCCATGTGGAAACCTTTGTTTGCCGGCGCCTGGGTATTCATGCGGCTTTTGTTACTTCTCAGGCCTTACAACGGGATCGTATGGCGGATTTCCTATCCATCATTGGGATTATTGGTAGTTCTTTGGAGCAATTTGCTACAGAGATTCGTAATTTGGAGCGAACAGAAATCCATGAAGTTGAGGAAAGCGGGCCTGATGAAAGCCAAACTGGCTCATACAGTATGCCTCATAAACGGCGGCCGTATGATACGGAAATTGTTTGTGGTTTAGCCCGTGTTTTGCGGGGAAACGCTTTGGCCTCCATGGAAGATATTGCCATGTGGCATGAGTACGATGCCAGCCATACGGGTACGGAGCACGTGATTTTACCAGATAGCTGTATTTTGCTGGATTATATGCTGTACTCCTTTACCAATACCATGGAAAAACTAAAAGTTTATCCTGAAAATATGCGCGCTAATATTGATCGTTGTATGGGCGTAGTTTTTTCCCAACATGTGCTGATGGCTTTAATGGATAAAGGGGTTATGCGCGACGAAGCTTATGCCATGGTGGAACGTAATGCTAAAGCGGCCTGGGAACAGCAGGCTGATTTCCAATTTCTATTGTTAGAAGACGAAGAGGTGAGAAAATATCTCAGTCACCGAGAGATTATGAATCTCTTTGATTATGATACATTCCGCAAACATATCGATTATATTTTTGCTAGAGCGGACATTTGATCCTATTTTCACGAAAAAAAACACCGGAAAACTCCGGTGTTTTTTTTCGTGGGTATAATGCCATATGCCTTTGTGCAAGCTATATGCGTGAGGTGATCAATATGGGTTCTCGTCCCCATTATCCGGAAAAGATCAGCCCGGTAGTGGAAGAAAATATTCATATGATTCAAAAAATCGTTGGCACGGGAATTGATACCGTGGTCAGAGAATTTGTTCTGGGCAACGGCCAACGGGCCGCTATTTTTTATTTCGATGGGTTAATTGATAAAAACTTACTGGGGGAAGATGTATTTGGCCCTTTGAAAAAATATCAGGGGGAACCGTTAACAGCAGAAGCCACGGTACAACAAATCTTAAGAATTGGGGGATGTCAAGTAACCTCTGATTTTGCTCAAGTGTTTGAGATGGCTTTACAAGGCCTGACCATATTGTTTCTGGAAGGGGAAACAGCCGCTGTTTCTATTGAAATTGTTAGCTGGAGTCAGCGTGCTATCAATGAACCGGCAACAGATGTGGTGATTCGCGGCCCACGTGAGGGCTTCATTGAGACCTTGCGAGTGAATGTTTCTCTGTTGAGAAGAAAGATTCATCACCCTGATTTTCGTACGGAAACCGTACGATTGGGGCGGTATAGTCAAACAGACGTATGTTTAGTTTATGTGGAAAGTATTGTCAATCGGGGCGTCTTAGAGCAGGTTCGTGCCAGATTAAACAAGATCGATGTTGACGCTATTTTAGATAGCGGCCAAGTTGAGCAGTTGATACAAGGCCGAACGAAATCCGTTTTTCCTACAGTAAATATTGCAGAAAAGCCGGATATTGCGGCAGCGCGTATTTTGGAGGGGAGAGTTGCTATCCTGGTGGATGGCTCTCCGCTAGCCTTGACTGTGCCGATGCTTTTTGCTGAGGGGTTGAATAGCCCTGGTGATTATTATATTAAATTTCAGTATGCTACCTGGATTCGAGTGATTCGTTATTTGGCTTTTCTGGTCGCTTTATATTTACCCGGCTTCTATTTGGCCTTAACGGGTTATCATCAGCATGTTTTACCCTTTCGATTACTATCCTCTTTAGTTGATGCAGAGGCGGAAACTCCCTTTTCTAGTGGGGTATCTGTTTTGTTGATTTGGCTTTCTTATGAAATTCTGCGGGAAGCGGGGATACGCCTGCCTAAACCTGCGGGACAAGCCATTAGTATTGTTGGGGCCATTATTATGGGGGATGCTGCCGTCAATGCGGGGTTAATTTCTGCCCCTGTATTAATTGTTTTAGCAGCAACCGTGGTAGCTTCCTTTGTTTCTTCTGCTTATGTTGATGGAACAGCATTACTTCGATTGGCTTTTCTTTTGTTAGGCTGGATATGGGGCTTTTTAGGTCTATTATTGGGTACAGTAGTGCTAGTGACTTGGCTTTGCTCTTTAGAAAGTTTCGGTATTCCTTATTTTGCGCCTTTTGCACCAGTGGAGCCGAACGGTTTACGGGATAGTGCAGTTAGGGCGCCAATCAGTAAACTGAAATTTCGTCCTAGCGTATTGAGCCGAAATCACCGACGTATGGGAGGGGTCTAAGATGAAGAAGTGGCTGGATCACTGGCCTGCAGCGGTAGTTTTTCTGCTGATGGCCATTACGATGGTGGTCACGCCAGCCAAAACGGAAGTGGATCAACTGGTATTGATCAGCGGCATGGGAATAGAAAAAGAAGATGGTGGTCTTTTCTTATGTGCAGAGATCGCGCCAACAGGGGAAAAACCAGAACCAGAGGTGGTCTCGGTAGTGGGGAAAAATTTGGAAGAATGCTTGTTACGGATGGAAGAAGCACTGCCGGGAGATGCATATTGGGGTGGAACGTCAATTTTGCTTTTAAATGAACAAGCTGCCCAAGACGGGGCTTTATTGCTGGAAATTTATGAACAACGGGAATTAAGCCCGGGCATGAAACCGGTATTGGCAGCAGGGGATTGCAGCACGTTATTGGCTGCTGGCTTTGCTCATGCAGATACGGCCGCAGGTACAGCAATGAATCTTTCTTTGCAGGAAAATTCCCTTAGCCTGATGGAATATCTCCGTAGTATGGCGGAAGGGCAAGCGCCCATGCTGCCCATTCTGTTTTTGGCAGATGGAAAGGTGAGAATACGATATGCGGGATACGAACAGTAAAATTCAAACCGGAGCATTAACTTTTTTAGCACTTACAGGAAGTGTCAGTTGCTCCGAACAGATTTGTCGCTTACCAGGAAAATGGTTGGTCCTTTTGATCGCTTTGATCGGCGCAGGGGTTGTCTATGGTTTTGTGGCTTATCTGTTACGAAAAAAGCGGATTCCGGCAAATTTGCGGTGGGGGGAGACCCCTGAATGGACCCTTTGGCGTATTGTGTTAGCCGCTGTCCTTTTTTGCCTTTCTTTGCTGATATTGTTTTCCACAGCAGGGATGTGGTTTAATTGGGTTTTGGTCGAGTGGCCATTGTGGTTAATTTTGGTTTTACTCATCACCACGGTATTTTTTATGCTGACGCAAGGTGGGAAAGCAATTTGTCGAGGCTGTGTACTAGGCGCTGCCATTTTCTTTGTGGTTTTGATCGCGGATACCTTGTTTCTTATCCCTTGCTTGAAAAATGGGGCAATGCCTCAAGTGGCTTCTACTTTCCCTTGGCAAGATGCGTTATTGCTCTTTCTTCTTCTTGCGGCGCCGGCGCCAATTTTGTTATGGTATGGTAAACCAGGGCGGCAGGGGACGGTTCCTATTGCTATCGGTTTTTTCTTAGGCATGGCCACCTTGGTCTGGCAGGCCTTACGGGATGGAATTGTGCTTGGAAAACTTACTACCGTTGACCAATGGCCAATTTTGCGTACCTTAAGTTTTGCTTCTGCCGGAGCTGGGTTTGAACGGGTGGAATCCTGGGGCGTCATGGCTTTGACTGGCGGTGCCCTGTTTGCCGTGGCCATATTTTTGCATGGGGCAAAAGAAATGTTGATGAAAAAGATATGATTACTAACCGGGGAGATTTAACCTTGACTTCTCCACTTGGGTGCGGTACTATTTATTTAAAGATGTACTGCGTTAAAGTATGAGGAATTGAGGTTTACCTATGACAAATAAACTGAAAAGTGAAAGCCTAGATGAGCTCTTTGAGGCTTTGCTCTTACTGAAAAACGTGGATGAATGTTACTCTTTTTTCAAGGATTTAGCTACGATTTCTGAACTAAAATCCTTGGCGCAACGATTGCAGGTGGCAAAGCTTTTGCGGGAAGATGAAACGTATACCGCGATTTCCGCCCAGACCGGAGCTTCTACCGCCACCATTAGCCGGGTAAAAAACTGCCTGCTATATGGGGCGGATGGCTATACATTGATCCTTGATCGTTTAAAAGAAAAACAATCCAAACACTAGGAGGTTTATTACTGTGTTTATTATACCTGCCATTGATCTGCGCGAAGGCGCTTGTGCACGTGTGCTTGGGGAGCAGCCTTCCGGTGCTGGTATTTATTCTGATGATCCACTGGAACAGGCCATACTCTTGCGGGAGCAGGGGGCAAAATGGATACATATTACGGATTTGGACGGTGCTTTTTCCGGCCATCTGTGTAATTTACGAATTATTCAACAGCTGGCCGATTTTGCTGATTTAAAGATTCAGCATTCTGGTGGTGTGCGCAGCTTGGAACATATTACTACGCTGTTAGATATT
>CAKRYM010000137.1 GCA_934427095.1 uncultured Bacillota bacterium
ATCTTTTGGTGATGCTCTTTATTGCTTGGTATGTCACCAAATATAAACAACAAAAAGGCGGTTTTGTAGAAGAATATTTTATTGGGGGACGTTCTTTAGGTGGATTGGTGTTAGGAATGACGTTGATCGCGACCTACATTAGTGCATCCAGCTTTATTGGAGGTCCTGGTGTGGCGTATTCCACTGGTTTATCTTGGGTATTGTTGGCGATGATTCAGGTACCCACGGCTTTCCTTACTTTAGGGGTATTAGGGAAAAAGTTTGCCATTATTTCCCGTCGGATTAATGCAGTTACCGTGACGGATTTCTTATATCGTCGCTATCAATCTAATGCCGTGGTAGTACTTGCTTCTTTTGCTCTGGTTGCCTTTTTCATTGCGACAATGGTTGCGCAATTTATTGGTGGTGGCACCTTATTCCAAAATATCACGGGATTCTCCTATACTACCGGGCTTATCCTGTTTGGAATTATTGTAATTTTTTATACAGCAATTGGTGGCTTTAAAGCCGTAGCCCTAACAGACACCATTCAAGCAATGGTGATGATTGCTGCAACCGTAACGATTTTAGTGGCAGTAATCCATCGGGGTGGCGGTATGGAAAACCTAGTTACAGACATCAGTGCCCAGCAGCCAAGCTTATTGGATGTGTATGCTACGCCTAAGGCGCAGTTACTCTCTTATTGGGTGCTTGTAGGTATCGGTGTTTTGGGCTTGCCGCAGACCTCAATTCGCTGCATGAGTTTTAAAGATTGTAAATCCTTAAACCGGTCCATGATTATCGGTACCTTTGTTGTGGGTTTCCTTTTGCTAGGCATGCATTTAGCTGGCTTTCTAACTGCTGGTGTATTAGAGGGGGTGCCGGAAACTTCGGATTCGGTTATTCCTATGACTGTGTTGCAGGAATTGCCGCCTGTTTGGGCTGGAGTATTCTTGGCTGGGCCTTTGGCTGCTGTAATGTCTACTATCAGCTCTTTATTGATTTTGGCGGCAGCAGCCATAATTAAAGACCTTTTGTTGCGTTTTTCCAAACGCTCTTATTCTGATCTACAGCTTAAACGGTTTAGTCGGATAACAACGTTTGTTTTGGGATTGGTAGCGTTTCTTTTGGCTGTTACGCCGCCGGATTTGATTGTATGGGTAAATCTTTTTGCCTTTGGTGGTTTAGAAGCAGCCTTTTTCTGGCCAACTGTTTTGGGATTATATTGGAAACGGGCAAATTCTACTGGGGTAATTGCCAGCATGATTGGTGGGGTAGGCAGTTATATCCTCATGGGGCAATTGGGTTGGGCTGTCCTGGGGATGAACAATATCGTAGTTGGTTTAGGTATTAGTTTACTTTGTTTTATCATTGGGACCTATTGTGGGCGGCGCCCTGATGCGGGAACCGTAACCTTGTTTTTTGGTTAAAAGGAGAGAGCTTATCCTGCAAATAAAAAACCCAAAGGAGAACGTCTCCTTTGGGTTTTTATTTGCTATTCCCATGATGAATCGTTTGATTTAAACTTCTTCTTGGGCACGCTTGGCAGCTTCAGCTGCATTGGTGGTATAAATATCTGCGCCAATTTTCTCTGCAAACGATTTAGACAGGGGACCACCGCCCACCATAATAGTAAAATTATCCCGAATCCCTTCGGCTTTTAATCCGTCAATCACTTTTTGCATATTGTTCATGGTGGTTGTCATCAAAGTGGACATACAAATAATTCCGGTACCCATTTCTTTTGCTTTGGCAATAAATTCAGAAACCGCAACATCGCGACCTAAGTCCTGCACATCAAAACCAGCCGTTTCCATCATGGTTTTGACTAGATTCTTGCCGATATCATGGGTATCTCCTTCGACAACACCGATAATCACTTTGCACCCTTGTTCAATATTATCATGTTTTAAATGGGGTTTTAATACCTCTAATCCATTATACATAGCGTCGGAGCAAATGAGCAGTTCAGGCACAAAGTATTCTTCTTCCTCATAGAGCTGCCCAGCTTTTTCCATCCCCTTAGCTAACCCTTCGGTAATCCCTTCATAGGCGTCAAAACCAGCGGTAATATATTCTTGCGCCACATCGGCAACCGCATCATCTTCCATTTCGAGAACACAGCGTTCCAATTCAGTTAATAGTTTCTCTTTTTCAGCCATTAGGTAATGCCTCCTTTTTTACCTAAACACAATCTGGTATAGCCAGTTTCGTTTTGCATGTAGTAAATTTAAACAAAAATGTCCAATCATTCCGCCTTGGGGAAAAGCTTTGCAAAAAGCTGTTAACGTTTGCCCATACGTTTCTTTAGGCTTTTCTGGTTCCCAACGTTTTACTTCACAGCTGTTGGTATCCAACAGACTTTGGGTCATCTTCCCGCAGAGATGAATCACGATTCCCGGATTTTCTTGGGCTAAACGCGTAATCATTTGACGACAGTAGGGGAAGTACGTCTCGGTAAACATTTTTTCTCCCAAAATATCTACTGTTGCTACGGGATCGGAAAAAGAAATCAGATTAACACCATGTTTAACAAGGCAGGCGCTATATTGAATAATCCAATCTTCTATTCTAGTCAAGAGCTCAGCTCCAGAAGGTTTACGTAAGGTTGCAAACATTCGGCTCATCGGAAGCAAGTTACTAAGAATGGTAAATGGCCCATCGATTTCATAAGCAATATTTACTCCCTGTTGTTTCAAGCTGGCTATTGCCTCAAGCATTGCCTGCATGCGGGGAAAATCGAGACTTATTTCTTCTGGTATTTCTTCCGCTTTATGATAGGGCTGTTCTTTTACCCGTGCGCCGTCTAGAGATAAATTTGGTTTGGCGCCTAAGCCTTCGCTACATAAGGTGTTACAGAAGGGGAGGGTAACCCAATCCTCGCGTAGAAGATGCCGGGCAACTCTTTCTATGTTTTTCCCATTGAGATGGAGTTCTTCCGGTGTTTGTATCCCTAATTCTGCCAAAATTTCTGCACTGGGCGCATTATGTAAACTTTCTATGCTGCCCCCGCAAACAAAACGTTCCATTATGATAAGCCTCCAAACTGTATGGATTTGGCAAATAATTTTTCGTAGCCCGGAGAAATCGAAAGCTCAATATAAGCAATTTTATGGGCAATTTCTTCTGCCCGGCAACGATCTTTCCGTGAGAATAGGCACATCTTTGCCCCAGTCATAGAGGAATTACCAATATAGGAGATGCGCGTTTCTAGCCCAGGTGGGATGAGCCCAGCCCCGGTTAGGCTAACAGGATTTAAATGCTTACCAAATTGTCCAGCAACCAGAAGGCGATCAATTTGATCTACCTTCAGTTCTAATTGCTCTAAAAGGGTAAGAATCCCAGATAGGATCGCCCCCTTGCATAACTGAACCTGACGAATATCCCCTTGGGTTACATATATCCCATGTTCTTTATCTAGGATAATCCGCCGTTTACCATTTTCATCTATATCCGTAAAGGGGGAATCGCTGTTGATGCGGCCGCTTTTGGCAATGATATTTGCTGCTACTCCTTGGCTAACCGCTTCTAGGATACCGCTGCCGCATAATCCTCGCGGAGCGTCCTGCCCAATTACCCCCAGTTCCACGGTTTCCTTGGTAAAGCGAACATGTTCAATGGCGCCAGGTTCAGCCCTCATTCCGCAAGAAATATTCATTCCTTCCAAGGCAGGTCCTGCTGCACAAGAGCAGGCAAACATTTGCCCTTTTCTACTGAGAATCATTTCTCCATTGGTGCCGATATCCAAAAACAGAACGGTATCCGTTGCTTCATCCAATCTGGCGGCAAGAGCACCAGAAACAATATCTCCGCCAATATAAGCAGAAACAGCGGGAATACAGTAAATCCTTGCTTCCGGATGGAAAAGGAAGCCTAGTTCTGTTGCTTTAACGGTTATTGGGCGATTAAATACGCTACGATAAGGCGCTTTCCCCAGACTGGCGAGAGGAACGCCCAGGAGGCAATGAAGCATAGTTGAGTTGCCACTAATTACTAGTTCATACACAGCATCCAATGGGACACCAGATAAACTAGTCAATTTGTCAATGCTTTGGTTTAATCGATCAACGATAGCTTTTTGTAATTCCCGCACTCCATTGGGATGTTCCATATCATAATGAATACGGGATAAGACATCCAAACCAAAGGCTTTCTGAGGGTTAATGAAGCCATCTTCTCCTAATTTCTGCCCATTGCAGAGATCTAAGAGTGTTACGGCCACGGTAGTTGTACCGATATCCACAGCGAAACCGAACGCTGCCTTGTTCTTTCTTAAATCCACCGGAGAATCAGCGTAGCAAATCAGCTCTGCTGCTCCATCGGCCATTTTTTCCGGTAAAGCTTGTAGTAAAGAAAGCGGTAATGGGGCTGAAGAAGGGACAAAGTCGCATAGCGCACGCCCATTGTTTTGGCGGGAACAAAGCCGGACTTGCCGTAAAACAGAATATTGCCGGTGATGGC
>CAKRYM010000138.1 GCA_934427095.1 uncultured Bacillota bacterium
ATCTCTTTAAATGTGGTACAGCCAAGGTTGCCATGCGCGTAGAGGAAGTGACACGTGTGGTAAACGCCTCTGACCTTTCTTACCAAAGCCGGCCATTTGTGGAAAGAAATGAAGTAGCCGAATGTATATTACGGCTGGATAGTCCTGTGGCCTTTGACATCCATGGTTGCGAAAATACCAACCGTTTCGTTATTGTGGACGATTATGAAATCGCTGGCGGCGGTATCATTACAGAAGCAATGGCAGCGGAAGATTTCGATGAACGAAATATCCGTTGGCGCGCTGGCTATATTGATGCCATGGCTAGACAACGGCTTCTGGGCCACAAAGGAATGATTGTCTGGATGACAGGGCTCTCTGGCGCAGGCAAAAGTTCTATTGCAGAAGTGGTTGAAGGAATGTTGTATAAAGAAGGCGTAGCCAGCTATATCTTAGACGGAGATAAACTGCGTAGCGGTTTAAATAGCGATTTAGGTTTTAGTGAAGCAGATCGAGAAGAGAATATCCGTCGGGCAGCAACCGTGGCCGCGCTCTTTGAGGATGCAGGTATTGTTACCATTGTGACGCTGATTTCTCCTTATCGGCACAGCCGTAGAATGGCCAGAACCATGTCCCGTCATGAATTTATGGAGGTTTATGTCAAAGCATCCGTTAATACCTGCATTGACCGGGACCCCAAAGGGCTTTATCACAAGGCCATGAAAGGCGAAATTATGGATTTCACCGGCATCACCTCCCCTTATGAGGAGCCGATTTCTCCTGATCTGGTGTTAGACACTGAGCTTTGGGATGAAGAAGAATGCGCAGAAAATCTGTTTAATGCCATTATGGCTAGAATTCATTAACCGCTCCTAAAATTGATTCTCTCCTAAAACACACCTTCGGGTGTGTTTTTTCTTTATGCGATGCTTTTTAAAACTCCTATTGTAACCCAAATACACAATATGGGTTGACATGATGCAAAAAAAGGCGTATACTAGAACTCACTTCATGAACTTAGGAGGCTTTATGACAGAAACAAATACGACTTCCACCAAAAAATTAAAAGTGCTAGATTTGATTTATATTGCTATATTTTCGGTATTGATCTCCATCTGCGCTTGGGTAACAATCCCTGGTATTGTCCCCTTTACCCTGCAAACATTGGGTATCTTTTGCACCGTAGGTTTGTTAGGCGGCCGCAGAGGCACAATCACTCTGGTGATTTATCTACTGTTAGGCATTATTGGGTTACCGGTCTTTGCGGGGTTCCGCAGTGGCTTAGGAGTATTGCTGGGGACCACCGGTGGCTACATCATTGGCTTTGTCTGCATTGCTTTAGTTTATTGGTTAATCACTTCCCTGTTTGGGGAAAAAACCTGGTGCAAAATTTTGGGCATGGTATTGGGCCTAATCGTCTGCTATGCCTTTGGCACTGTCTGGTATATGGTTGCTTATGCATCACAAACTGGTTCCACCGGCCTATTGGCCGTATTGGGACTTTGCGTATTTCCTTTTATTCTCCCGGATCTGGCAAAGCTGTGCTTAGCAATGATTATCATCAAAAGTTTGCAAAAGCATATTCACATTCAATAACATAAGATATCCCTACTCTTCTCTCTAGACAAAGAGATACCTGCTCAAGAAAACCCTTATTCCCCTTATCCAACTTAAGTTGATCATAAGCGAAATGAGGGTTTTCTACAAAATCTATCCTTAACGTATTGTAAAGCAACGGTACTGTGCTATACTTGAAACAGAAAAACCTAAACAAACCTTAGCTTTAGGAGGAAAGCCATGGCACAGCCGGAAATCCAAGTAACCCCATTGCAGGCTGAAGTATCAGTAGAAGAATTTGTCAAAACCTGTGTGGACATTCCTAAATTCTACGCTTGCTGCGAAGCCTGTCCCAATTTTCAAAAACGGTGGTCTTGCCCTCCTTTTTCTTTCTCTGTAGAGGAATTATGGGCAAGTTTTCATACGTTGGTTTTCTATGGGAAAAAGATTCATACCCCATCTGACTGGTTAGGGCAGCAATATTCCCCCCAGGAAATGGCGGAACGCTATCGTCTGCTTCTCGCACCAGTAAAAGAACAACTACTAACGGAAATTCTGAATATGGAACAACTTTATCCCGGCAGCCTTGCCCTTTCTGCTGGTAGCTGTAATGTTTGTGGTGAAGAAAAATGTACAAGAGCAGAAGGTAAACCGTGCTGCAAGCCGGAAAAAATGCGTTACTCTATCGAGTCTTTAGGTGGCGATGTGGGGAAAAGTATAGAAACATATTTGGGGGGAAATCTCATTTGGGCCAATGATGGCCAGCTGCCCCCGCATTTTATTCTATTAGCCGGTCTGTTAAAAAAATAAGAAGCAACCGATCTTTCCCTACCTATAACGCTAGACATGCATTTAGATCAAATACGCTCCACCAAAAGCCCATTCCTAAATGGGCTTTTTTTATTGCTCGCCCCATCTCTTCTCCAGCAGATTTTCTTTATGATTGAACTGTCCTTATCTGTGTGATAAAATAGGGAAAAAGTGCGAAGATTGCGGAGGAATAAACATGGAAGGGATTCAGGAACCGCTGTGGGGGCAATGGTATTTCGGAGAATGCCTTTATTCTTCCGGCCCAACACAAATCTATGCCTTAACTCAGCGTGACGGAATTGGACGGCCTTCTGTGGTAAAATGCATTCGTATTCCCGCAGGCCAGATAGAAGAGTTAAAACGTGTACAAGCCCAATGTCGGACCCAAGAACGAATGGCGGATTCCGGTTATGCTGTTGCCATTTTAAACGAAATGGTCATCTCGGTTGCTCATCCAGACGAATCCCTTTCCCATTATCAGGTCTTGCTGCGGATGGAGCGTCTAGATTGTTTAGCTGAGCTCCTTCGAGAAGGCGCCAGATTATCAGAAAGCGAAGTCCAACAGTTAGCGTGTAACTTATGCAATGCCTTGATGTTTGCCAACCGCCTAGGTATTGTGCATCGGGATATAAAACCTGCCAATATTTACCGGTCTCCTTCCGGGCAATATAAATTAGGCGATTTTGGGATTGCAGAAGAAACCCATGCCGTGCAGATAGGCAATACTGCCGGTACTGCAGCTTACTTGGCGCCAGAGGTAGCCAAGGGAAAGCCGGCCAATGCACAAGCAGATATTTATGCCCTAGGTATTGTCCTCTATCAACTTCTCAATCATAACCACCTGCCCATGACCCAGAATAGTTCTACCTATTCTGAAATTCAAGAGTCCATCTCCGCTAGATTACAAGGGGCCAGCATCCCTCGGGTTCCTTGCCAATCCGTTCAACTACGCCAAGTGGTGATGAAAGCCTGTCAACCAGACCCAAAGCGCCGGTGGAAAAGCGCAGAAGAGATGTTGGCGGCGCTAAATACCGAACGCAAGAGACCTCCCCTTTTCATCATCTCGGCTTGTTTGCTCTCTTTGGGGTTGGGATTTTTCGCTGGCTGGATCAGTAAACCCAGCACCGATCTCCCCTTCTTCACTCAAATGCCAGATGCTCCCTTTACTATTCTGGAAAGGACGGAAACCACAAGCGATGGAGAAACGGCGCTAGTGATTCACCGGTATGAGGCTATTCAGCAAGCGTTAACCTGGGATGAAGCAAGGATATGGTGTGAATCCAGAGGAGGGCATCTAGCCACTATTACCTCAGCGGAAGAAGCAGAGGAGGTTTCCGCCCTACTGGATGAAGCAGGGTTGCAAGCAGCGTGGCTAGGCGCCAGCAACTTAAACCCGGCCAAGGGCTTTCAATGGGTAACGGACGCTCCTTTTTCTTATGCAGAATGGGGTATCGGCGAGCCCAACAATACCAATGGCAAAGAAAATTATCTGATGCTGCAATACTTGGAAGAGCAAGGCTGGGTCTGGAATGACTCTCGCCAAGACGGGATGAATAACTTTAACCAGGACGCCGTGGGCTTTGTCTGCGAATGGGAGGAAATTTCTCCATGATTGTAGACTTTCCAACCTGGCAGATTCGGGATGATGCAGAACGTGCGGAAGATTTGCTGGATTTACGCGAAATCTTAACTCGTTACCAAGCTTCCTTTACGTGCTGGCAGCGTAAACTTTCCCAATTAATCGATGAATCCGGCTTAAGCTATTTACGGATTGCCGAAGCTTCTGGCATTAGCCGGAACACCCTTCGTCGCTGGTGTCATTTGGGCGGCGCGCCCCGCTCACGCAATACTTATCTCCGGCTGGGCTTTGGTCTCTCCTTATCAGTGGAGCAAACCAATAACCTACTAGTTCGTTATGGAGGGTACCCCGCTCTTTATGCCAGAGATCTGTTCGACGCCATCTGCATTTTTTTATTAAACCGCGGCCCTTGCTCTTATGATACAGCAGAAAGCCTATATGCCCAATGTGTGGATGGTCTTTGTCAAACCGGGGACTTTCTAGAAACGGTCTATGCGGCTGACC
>CAKRYM010000139.1 GCA_934427095.1 uncultured Bacillota bacterium
ATCCACCAGCACTCTGCCGCTAGGAACAGAGCCGCTTACGCGACAATGCCGCCGGTTTACCTCCAAAATCTGTCCATTTTCAATCACAGGGGTATTTTCTGCTGGCATTCCCAAACTCTGTGCCAACAAAGCATGCTTATGCAGCATACGATATTCTCCGTGCACTGGCAGGAAAAAATGGGGTTTGACCATGTTGATCAAAAGTTTCAGCTCTTCCCGAGAAGCATGCCCACTAACGTGTATGCCCAAATTCCGTTCATGAATGACATTTGCCCCTAATCGCAACAAATTATCTACAGTTTTACCAACTGTCCGTTCATTCCCGGGAATTGGGGTGGCAGAAATAATCACTGTATCCCCGGGGCGAATTTGCACATGCCGATGTTCCCCACTTGCCATACGGGTTAAGCCGCTTAACGGCTCCCCTTGCGAGCCTGTGGTAATCACTACCACCTTGTTGGCTGGATATTGGTCGATTTCGCTAATATCAATAACGAGGCCAGAAGGAATATCCAAATAACCCATTTCGGCAGCGATAGCAAACATATTTTGCATGCCGCGGCCAACAACAGCAACTTTTCGGCCGGCACGCCGTGCAGCCCAAAGCACTTGCTGAGCCCGGTGCACATGAGAAGCAAAGCTGGTAACAATAATCCGGCCTTCGGCCTGATTAAAGAAACGCTCCAGGTTCGCACCAACACTGCGTTCACTAGCAGTAAAACCATCTCGCTCTGCATTGGTACTATCGCTCATCAGCAGCAGAACGCCTCTTTCTCCCAGGGCGGTGATGCGGCTGAAATCCATCAGCTTGCCATCAATGGGAGACATGTCCATTTTAAAATCGCTAATAAATAAAATGGTTCCCACCGGAGTATGAATGGCCAGGCCCATTGCATCGGGAATACTGTGGGTCAGACGGATGAACTCCACTTTAAACGAACTAACGTCAACCGTTTCTCTTGGGGAAACCGGCCGCAGATCAGCGTTAACTTTCTGCTCGGTAAGCTTGCCTTTTAGCAGGCCTAAGGTTAATGGTGAACCGTAAACCGGCGCCTGAACATCCTTAAGCACAAAAGGCAACGCACCGATATGATCCTCATGCCCATGCGTAAGCAAGAAGGCCCGCACTTTATCGCTGTTTTTCAATAAATAACTGTAATCGGGAATGACCAAATCAATACCGGGCATAGCGTCATCAGGAAAGCTTAACCCAGCGTCAACGACTACAATATCGTCTTTATATTCAATTAGGGTCATGTTTTTGCCTACTTCCCCCAATCCACCTAAGGGGATAATGCGCAAATTATGACTCGTATTTTTTTCCCGCTTTACGATCACACTTTGCTTTTGCGTTGCAGAAGCTAACCGATTACTACCAAAAATGGTTGGCGGCTGTTCCACGGGAGCAGGCATTGTTTTTTTGCTTTTTGCTTTTGCCGCCGCACGACCGGATTTAGCCGGCGGTGCCGTTTTTTTACCACCACTTGCCTTCTCTACTCCAGTCGTATTTTTTTGATTTGCTTGTGCGCCTTGCCGATTAGGGCTTTTTTTTGCAGAAGTTGTTTTTTCCTGGCCCTTCGTTTCTGCTGGTTTCTGCTTTTTCTTATTTGCTGGCGCCTTTTGTTTTTTTGCGGTTTCTCCAGCAGATGTGTTGCTTTTTTGCTCGGTTTTTTCTTCACCACTAGCAGCCTTCTTTGGCGGACGGCGCTTTGGCTTGTTTGCAGATTGCGGCTGAGCACCCGCATCTTTTGTTTCCGATGGGGAAATATTTTTCTGGCTTCGCGTGCGGCGAGGTTTTTTATTTTCCGCAGGTAAGGATGAAGTAGTGGCTTCTACCGGTTCTCCCTTTTCCCCGGAAATTAGCCGTTGAATCGCATCGCGAACCAGAACGTCTACCCCATGTTTCATTTCCGTGTTCTTTTTTTCTGACATATTTACTCCTTAAACTTCTGTTTTGTCAATGACTGCGCAAGAATAGCTCTCACGAAAATAGGCTGATAATAAAATTCCATGACAATAATCTGTCATGGAGAGCGAAAGGGTACAGGATCATCACGCAGCAAGGTAATGATCCTGCATTCGCACTATGGGATTATCATCACAACAAGATGGCAGCCCTTGACAGAAAAGCCGATCAAAGCAGGCCGACCTGCATCATCATGCTGTCAATCGCTTTAGCTTCTTCTGGTTTAACCCAGGTCAAAGGCAACCGACATGGTCCCACTTCAAAGCCCAACTTACCCACCGCATATTTGACGGGTAGTGGGCTAGTGGTCATAAACATTTTTGAAAAGACAATATCCGTAAAGGATTGCAATTCTGCGGCCCGGGCGGTATCCCCCGCTTCCCAAGCCTCGATCTCTTCTTTAATGGCTGGGCCAATCAAATGAGAGCAAACGCTGACTACGCCACATGCGCCTAAAGAAAGCAGAGGCAAAGTCAAATTATCCTCACCGGAATAAACCAAAAAATCAGGAGAAACCAAAGAAGTCAGCTTGGGCATACGGCTTACGTCACCGGAAGCATCCTTCAAGGCGCAAATATTTTTTACCTTGGCTAATTCTGCTATGGTTTCCGTTTTTAGGTCAACACCTGTTCTAGAAGGAACATTGTACAACATCACTGGAATATTCACAGCTTCTGCTACTGCCCGAAAATGTGCGGCTAATCCATCCTGGGGCGGCTTATTATAATACGGAGTAACCACCAAAACACCGTCAACGCCCAAGGCCTCGGCTTTTTTAGACAGTTCCACCACATGTGCTGTATCATTACTGCCCGTCCCTGCCAGAACAGAAGCCTTTCTTTCCTGGGCAACCTGGCGAATCTCGGAAAAAAGCTTCAGCTTTTCTTCATCCCGCATGGTAGCGCCTTCGCCAGTTGTAGCAGCAACTGCTAGCCCATCAGAGCCATGATCCAGTAAGTATTCCGCTAAGCGGCGAGCTTCCGCATAATTAATACGGCCATCCGGATACATCGGCGTAATCATTGCCGTTATCAATCTGCCAAAATCCATAAAGCACTGCACTCCTTCAAACAGAAAGATGAATAAAATAGGCTTACTTGTTGATCAGCAACTCCGCGATCTGTACTGCATTGGTAGCCGCGCCTTTGCGAATCTGATCAGCAACAACCCACAGGCAAAGGCCATTTCCTTCGCAACTGATATCCCGGCGGATGCGGCCCACGTAAACCGTATCCGTATCAGAGGAATCAATCGGCATGGGATAAATATTGTTTGCAGGATCATCCACAACTTTCACGCCAGGAGCCTGCGCCAACAAAGCCCTAGCCTCCTCAGGGGAAAGGGGTTTTTCCGTTTCAATAGCAATAGATTCACTATGGCTACGGTAAACTGGGACGCGGACAGCCGTGCAAGATACGCGAATATCCGGATCATGGAACATTTTCCGCGTTTCCCAAAGCATTTTCATTTCTTCTTTGTAGTATCCGTCAGATACCAACACGTCAATCTGAGGAATTACGTTGAAGGCAATTTGATACTTGAAAGCAGATACTTCAAAAGGCTGCCCAGCGGAAATAGCGGCAGTTTGCTCTTTCAATTCATTCAACCCAGGCAAACCGGCGCCGGAAACGGCTTGGTAGGTAGAGACCTGAATACGTTTGATTTTTGCTGCATCATGCAAAGGCTTTAATGCCACTACCATTTGAATGGTGGAGCAATTGGGATTGGCAATAATGCCCTTATGCAAACTAACATCTTCGGGATTTACTTCCGGCACCACCAGGGGCACATCATCCTGATAACGATAGTTGCTACTGTTGTCGATCACCACAGCGCCGGCTTTTACTGCCGCAGGACCGTATTCCAAGGAAGCGGCGCCGCCAGCAAACAGTGCAATATCAATCCCTTCAAAGGAATTTACTGTAGTTTCATGTACAGTATATTCTTTTCCCTGCCATTCTATGATTTTCCCCTCAGAGCGGGAAGAAGCCAATAAACGCAATTCATTAATGGGGAAATTTCGTTCTGCAAGGACTTTCAAAAATTCGTGGCCTACTGCGCCCGTGGCGCCCACGATGGCAACATTATATTTTTTCACGGCAATACTACTCCTTATGTATGATCAAAATATTATTTATTCACAATAAATAAACAGTATTATTATACCATTTCTTCATAGGCATAGCAAGAAAAAATCTTAGGAATATAAGGAGATAAACAATAATCTTTAGACTCACATGGGAAATGAAAAAGGCTACCGAATGGTAGCCTTTTTCTTATCGTGTCCTTCTGACGTAAAACTTGGTAGAGACCCAGATGGATAACACATTTAGCAAAAGCAGTAGCAAAATGGCCCCAATCATGACAGAACCCACTGATGTCTCCGTTGCCAAAACAGTAAGCTTTTCTGCTAAAGGCCCCAACCCTGCAAAGGTTAGCCCTACCA
>CAKRYM010000140.1 GCA_934427095.1 uncultured Bacillota bacterium
ACTTTTTCTGCTCCCTTTCGGAGCAGTTCGCTTTTCTTGGCTTCGTTTTACTGTTCAGTTCTCAAAGACCTCTGCACCCCTAGCTGGCCTTTCTCTTTTCCCTCGCTCGAGCGCTTTCTTATCATACCAAATCTTTCCCCTCTTGTCAACACCTTTTTTCTTCTTTTTTTGCTATTTTTAGCATCTGCAGCAACAAAAATTGAGTAAAAAGTTTAAAGCGATGCAAGTGAGGCAACTACGAGCCGCCATACCGCCAGACATATTGTATTGTTGCTGGGTGCGGGTATAAGTAGCGCCGCCCCGCGCCAGCTGCTGCACCAAAAAGCGGTATTCAGGGGTATTGGGGTCTAAGCGCACTGCTTGCTCTGCATGTTGCCGGGCCGCAATATTGTTGCCCAAACCCGCATGAGCCAAAGCAGACAAATAATACCACTGAGCGTCACGCTTGTCCACCGTAACGGAATCCAACACATTACGGGCTTCCCGAAAGCGCCGCGTATTGATAAAATTCACCGCCGCCTGCAATTCCGAAGTCTGAAAACCACTTCTTTGCTGGCTATAGCCGCCATAACCGCCATAGCCACCGCTATAACCGCCGTAGCCACCACCATAGCTTTGCCGGTAACCGCCGCCACCTGCGCTGCCCCCATGCTGACGCTGATCCAGGATAAGGTTATACGCTTCCTGTACCTGTTTGAATTTCTGTTCGTAAAGCTTCTGATCCGGGGAACCGGCATGCATGTCCGGATGGTATTTTTTGGCCAATGTTTTGTAGGCTTTCTTTACTTCCTCATCAGTAGCGGATGGGGATACCCCCAGCACCTTGTATGGGTCCATCTGCGTTCTCCTTATTCCTTATCTTTTGCGGCTTGTTTTTTGCCCGCCCGGCGGCAGGTAATTTCCTGGTATTTTGCCCACACCCCGGAATAAATCACATTCCGCAGCAAGGCGCTGTATTCCACAATGGGCAAATGTTCAAAAAAACGAGCGCATGGGGCCATCATTTCCGTGAGTATGCCTTCGCAATGGCCGGCGAAATCCTCTTCTTCAGCCCAAGGCAGCAAGGGGTTATAACGCCCTTTTCCCTTATCCTTTTCGATATCTTCATAGGCGTCCATGAGATAAATAAATTTCCCTAGGTAAAAGCCCATGCCCCGTAAATCCTCGGACCATTGATCCTCTTGTTGGACAAAGATCTCCGCCAACATATTTCCTGTAAAGGCAGCCACCAAATCCAAATCGGTTTCCCCACGGGCTTCTGCCTGGGCCAGGGCTTCCACGTTCTCTTTTACTGCGGCATATTGCCTGGGCCAACGTTCCCCAGCTGCTTGGGCAGGCTTTTCCAGTTTTTGCGCGGCTTTTTTCGCCAGCTTGCTTCCATTATCCCGCCAATGATCCAAGCACTGGAAATAGGCCAAAATAATGGTCATATCCGCCGTATAAGCAGTCTGCTCATTACAAGCCTTACCGCAACGGCGGCAAGGATGCAGCAAGCAAAACATCTTTTGCGGTTCAACCTCTGTATCATAAAGATCCGTCAGCAGTAAAGCCAAAAAGACCATATCATAGCTTAAGGTCAAGCGGCCTTTGCCCCCATGGGCATCCCTAAGGGAATGACAAATCCCACAATAGTAACTCCGGTAAATATCCAAATCCTTTTCGGAAAGATCCTTTTTGTTAATGGTTACATAACCAAACATTAGCTTATCCTCTCAAATTCCTGCTGACAATGGTGGCACTTCACCACAATGCGGCCTTTGCCTTTCGGCACCCGCAGGGGCGTATGGCAAAAGGGGCAACGGAAATAGGCATAGGTTTTCCGGTCGCAGATTTTGCGGTAAAGATAATCCCATTCCCGGCGTATTGCCGTGCGATATCTTAAATAATGTGCATTTTCCACACGCCGGCGGGCAATATTGCGAGAAAGCATACGAAAATAGACGAGGCCCACCAATAAAAAGCCCAGTATCCAAAGGAGACTATCCGGCCAAAAGCAGCTAATGACCAGCAGAACCAAACAAACCACCAACAAAAAACGGTTCAAGTGGTCATTGCCATATCTCCCCATCATAAATTGACGTAATTTTTCTTTCATGACTTCCTCCGCCTTCCTATTCTATTATATTCTTCTCCTTTCCGCAAGTATAGAACAATTCATTTCGCTAACCGTTTTCCCTTTCTTTTTGCCGCAACCGCTACCGGTCGTTCCTGGCCTTTTCCCAGGAGAAAGGGGCTTGCATCTTCCGGCGGATGGTGATACTATGTATTTGGGGAATGTTGTCCCCAGATATTTCCTGTAAAATTTTGCAATTAGAAAAAGGAGAAATGTATTATGGTTAAGATCCTCGCCAGCGACGGGATGCAGGCTGACGCTATCCAGGCGTTGAAAGACCTGGGTCATGAAGTGGACGTACAGTTCTATGAACCGGAAGAATTAAAAGAAGCGGTCAAAAAGTACAATGTCTTGGTGGTTCGTTCCGCTACGAAAGTCCGTGAGCCCCATATTGACGCAGCACTGGAAACCGGTGAGCTGAAGCTGGTCATCCGTGGCGGCGTTGGTATCGATAACATTGACCATAAATATGCGGAAAGCAAAGGCATTGCTGTGCGCAATACCCCTGCTGCTTCCTCCGCTTCCGTGGCGGAATTGGCCCTGGGCCATATGCTCTCTATGGCCCGTTACATCGGTATCGCCAATGTGACCATGCGCAACGGCGAATGGAACAAAAAGAAATACGAAGGCACTGAGCTGGGCGGCAAGACTTTGGGCTTGATCGGCTGCGGCAGAATCGGCCGTGAACTGGCCAAACGTTGCGAAGCTCTGGGCATGAATGTCATCTATACGGACATCATGGGCGAGCTCCCCGGCGTTTCCTACAAATATTATCCCACCATGGAAGATGTGCTGAAAAACGCAGACTACATCTCCCTCCATGTGCCGGCTCCCGCAGATAAGAAACCCATTTTCGGCGCAGAACAGTTCAAACTCATGAAGAACACCGCTTTCCTCATTAACACCGCTCGCGGTATCCTCATTGATACCGACGCCCTGGTGGAAGCTTTGGATAACGGCGAATTGGCCGGCGCTGCACTGGATGTGTTCCCGGAAGAACCCGCTAAGGACGAAAAAGTCCTGCATCATCCTCTGATTTCCCTGACCCCCCATATCGGCGGCTCCACTAAGGAAGCCCAGGAAAGAATCGGCGCGGAAATCGTGGACATCATCACCAAATTCTTCGCTTAATTCTCTCATCAACCCGTAAGCAAAGAGCTTAGGCCATTGCCTAAGCTCTTTCTTTTTTGCGGAGCAAAGCCAAAGAAAAAGAGATGGCACAGCTTATCCTGTACCATCTCCACGGAAATATCCGCTAGGATTAATGATATGTTGTGGTGCGGTTTAAGGCCAAATCCAGCTTTACTGAGCCGTAACTATTGCCGCTGATTCGGTCATACCCCTCCAGGGTTAAGATTTCCGGAATATCCCCCGGTTCCAGGCAGAGATCATAGGTGACCTCACTGCCTTGGGTAGTAATCGTACCCACCCCAGAGAGACCAGAATCATATAATCTCCCTCTGTCGTCCCAAATTCTAAACCACAAAGGTGTGGCTTTGCTGCTTTCTTCCAAGTATTCCCCGCAGATCTGCACATAAGTGCCTAAGGGCGTTTGTTTTAAGGACAACTGATTC
The DNA here is from genome assembly GCA_934427095.1 of uncultured Bacillota bacterium. Lineage (GTDB taxonomy): Bacteria > Bacillota > Dehalobacteriia > UBA4068 > UBA4068 > RGIG3155. The sequence goes on from CAKRYM010000140.1 coordinate 3,688, forward strand.
AGCTTTACGCCGCCGAACACCACGTTGTTCAAAGAGAATTCCACGTCCTCCGGCTCAACCCGGTTTTGCAAGGTAAAGGGGAAACTCCCGTCAAAAACCTTGGCCGTGGTGCTGTCCCAATCATGGACTACCCGTACAGAACAGGTATAGTTTTCCTCTGTCCATTGGCCGGAAAACCACATGCACAAAACGCCGTCCTCTTCCAGCCACCAGTCAGAGCTGCTGACCACCGGCTGACCGTCCGCGTAAATGCCAGCGTTTACATAAAGCAGTTCTTTCCCGCGATCCTGGGCATATTGCCTTAAACTGCGACTATCCCCTGGCACCGTCAAATCATACTGGGCGGCTTTATCCCCTGGAGAAGCGTCCATGGCTGCCAGCAGAAAATCTTTCGGCGCCCGGCATTCCAAAATCACATAAAAAGTTTCCCCGTCGCAAACGGCTTCCCGAACAGAAAAATGTGCATTCGCTACTTCGATCATGCCGGAAATGTCTCGTTCCACCAGGTTCGCAGCCTCTTCGGAAATGCTAATGCCCCGGTAATGGCGAAAATATTCGTCTAACCCTAACTTTTGCCCGGCAGCCATGGCGCTGGTTAAGATAATCGCCAAGGTGCAAAGGCCAATCACGAATCGTTTGGGGAAAAGGAAACGTTTGGGGCTCTTTTTCGTTTCTGGTAAATCTTTTAC
>CAKRYM010000141.1 GCA_934427095.1 uncultured Bacillota bacterium
TTATGGAATTGATCTTTTTGATAAAGACAAAAGTCTGCATTGGTGGGTGTTTTTGGCACTGCTCTCTGGCTTACCGGATAACACAAGGCTAATGCAGATTATCTCCATTCGCACTCGCAAGCCGCCGCGACCAACGCGGCACAATGCCGAAGAGCGAGCAGAGTTGATGCGATTAAAGACGGAATACGCCTTAGAATTAACAGAAGAAGAACGAGAGAGGAATTTGCAAGAAGGCCTTGCTAAGCTGGCGGTATCTTTGGAAGCCTTAGCAAGGCAGAAATAAAGGGGGGATGATATGTCAGATGGCAAAATCGTCTATGAAGTCCAGGTAGACGATGGCAAGGTCAAAGGCGAATTAAGCAGCGTAGGCTCTAAAATCAGCGCCGAGGCAAAAAGCACATCAGACAAAATGGAGAAAGAAGCCAAGGAGACCGGCGACGAAATAAGCAAACAAGCGCAAGAAACCGGCGAAGATGTCAACAATGCAACCGATGGCGTCTCTACTAATTTTTCCTCCAAATTGTCTGGCATGGCTAAAGTGGCCGGCGCATCTTTCGCCGCAATTGGCGCCGCTGCAATTGCCGTTGGAACTGCCGCCGTCACATCGGCTGTTGACCTAGATCAGGCTGTAAATCAGTTTTCCGCGTCAACGGGAACGGCCCAGGAAGAAATGGGGGCATATGAAGAAACCCTCAAAAACATTTACGCCAACAACTATGGCGAGTCTTTTGAAGATATCGCCAATAAAATGGGGCTTATCACCCAACAAATAGACGGACTCGATCAGGCTTCTTTACAAAACTTGACCGAGGGATTATACACCCTGGAAGATACTTTCGGTTCTGATTTTAATGAGACGTTACGGGGTGCCGACCAACTGATGACGCAATTCGGGATATCCTCAGAAGAGGCGCTTGATTTGTTGGTAGCCGGAAGTCAAGCCGGGTTGGACTATACTAGTGAACTTGGGGACAACGTCGCGGAATATGCTGGCAAGTTTGCACAAGCTGGATATAGTGCCGAAGAATATTTCCAATTGTTAGCCAACGGAGCAGAAGGCGGGTCTTATAATCTCGACAAGGTAAATGATGCCATCAACGAGGTAACAACAAAACTCGCAGACGGCTCTATCAGCGACGCAATAGGTCTGTTTAGCAATGAAACCCAGGGTTTGTTTGAGCAATGGCAAGCAGGTGGCGCAACTCAAAAAGAAGTTATTGACTCTATTATTCAGGATATCTCTTCTTGTACAAATGAACAAGAAGCATTGACCATGGCGGCTACGGCTTTTGGGACAATGGGGGAGGATGCCAACTTAGAGTTTATTGAGTCCTTATCTTCTGTCGGTGATGAATTCTCTAATGTCAAGGGGAAGATGGAGGAAGTAAAAGAGGTTAAATATGACGACTTAGGTTCTATGTTGGAAGGACTTAAACGGTCTCTTGAATTACTTCTTATCCCATTAGGCGAAACCCTTGTCCCTGCAATTGCGGCGGTAGCCGAACAATTAATGCCGATAATAGAGGAGCTTTTGCCTCCTTTGTCCGATATTTTGGGGACGTTAATTGAATCAGTTTTGCCTCCCATGCTTGAAGTAATCGAGGCAATTCTCCCTCCAATTGTTCAGCTGGTGCAAGACGTCTTACCACCAATTATTGAGCTGATCGAAGAGATATTGCCTCCGCTAATGGAGATAGTTGAGATGCTTCTGCCGCCGTTGGTTGAATTGGCAGAAGCTATCATTACGCCATTGACAGAAATTTTGGGAGCAATATTGCCGCCCTTAATCGAAGTGTTGCAAATGTTCATCGAGCCATTGGTAGAATTCTACCGCCATTGATGGATTTGTTTGAAGCACTAGCGCCGCTTATCGAGGCCCTTAGTCCGATCATCACTTTTCTAGGTTCTTTGTTTAGTGGAGTTTTGGCATCTTCCATCCAAACAGTAATGCCTATTATTGAAGCCTTAATAGGCATTCTCGATGGGCTTTTGCAATTTATTACCGGAGTTTTCACGGGAGATTGGAAGGCCGCCTGGGAAGGAATCAAAAAGATATTTGGCAGCGTTTTTGAGGCAATGAAAGAGCTGTTCAAGGCCCCCATTAACTGGATTATTGACAAGCTGAATGCTTTCATTCGTTCGGTGAATCGAATTAAGATTCCCGATTGGGTTCCGGGTGTTGGTGGCAAATCTATCAACCTATCAACTATTCCGCGCCTTAAAGTCGGTCTCGATTATGTTCCGGATGACGATTTTCCGGCGTTATTGCATAAGGGTGAAGCAGTTTTAACCGCCGAGGATGCTGCTATCTGGCGCTCAGTTGGTGGATCGGTTGGCCTTTCTTCTGCCGTTTCCGGTGGACTTAGTGGCGATACAAATTACAATATCGCCAAGTTTGCTGACTATTTTGTGGTTCGAGAAGAAGCGGACATAGATAAGATCAGCGCCGCCATTTATCGACAAATCCGGCAGCGAGAACGAGCAAGGGGGTTGTACTAATGTCCTTTACTTTTAACGGTGTAACCGCCGAAAGCATGGGTATTCGTGTTTTGCCATATAGCCGGACATTTGTTCCAGAGCAACGGGCGATTAGAACAATTATTCAAGGGCGGTCTGGCACTTATGATTTTACCGACGGCTCTTTTGGCAATGGCACGATTACAGTCCCTTGCCAATATTGGGGCAGCACGGCTCCTTCTACCATTCGGCAGGTTGCCGCTTGGCTAAACGGCACAGGACAGCTCATCTTCGATGATGAACCCGATTTGTACTACCAGGCGCAACTTTGGCCAGGGTGCGAATTATCCAGAATGTTCTATGAGGATTCTTTTGACCTGTCTTTTGTCGTGTTCCCGTTCGCTTTTAGCGCGGCGCAAACACTGGAGTTTTCTCTGACAGCCAGTGGTGGGGCCGCCGTCTTTTCAGTTGACGGTACAGCACAAACACCCTGCCGCTTGATCATCACAAACGCTGGAACGCAAACAATTAACAACCTTATGATCTCACACTATACAACAGATTAAGGAGGGCGAGAAATGCCTGCATCTAATTATGTCAACACCAATAGCCTGCTTGCGTGGTTGCAAGGACAATTAAGCATCTCTTTACCTAGTGGCGTTTATGTTGCGCTGTACTTAACCAACCCGACTGCAGCCAATACCGGGACAGAGTGCAGCGGCAACGGCTATAGCCGCGTTTATGCACAATTCGGGCAACCCACGGCTTCTGGTTCAAGCATGGTATCCAGCAATACAAATACAATCCAGTTTCCGACGGCTACCGGTTCCTGGGGGACTCCTACTTATTTTGCTCTATTTGATGCGCAAACCAATGGCAATTTGCTCTATTTCGCGGCATTGCCCACTTCTTTTGCTATTACTTCCGGGATGTCGCCGCGTTTCGCGGTTGGTGCGCTTTCTATCTCTTCCACTTGATTTAAGGAGGGGATAATATGTATTTTTCGCGTGGAGCGTTCAACCGTTCGCCGTTCAATCGTTCTGGCGAAGCGTCAACAGAACTAAGCGGGAGGGTCCAAGTTACTTATGGAGTGACGGCCAAAGGATATACTAGTCCGGTTCTCTTGTCCGGTAGCGCGGGGCGTGTTTATGGCGTTTCTGTTGCTGCTGTGCAGACGGACATTCCTTTTTCCGGCAGTACGGGGCAGGTCTATGCCGTTAAAGGCACGCCGATCATGGATATTATTTATGGCGTGGCGCAAATTGACGCCTTCTATACCGTTTCGGGATCCTTGCGGCTGGACGATAGCCAGAGTTTTTCTCTTGATGGGCTAAATTTAGCTCCCGGGGATACGGTGATCATTGATACAGACTCCTTAGATGTGTTGGTTAACGGGGTAAACAACATTGACGTGTTCCAGCAAGGGGGCGTGTTCTTCCAGCTTAAACCAGGCAACAACGTGATTGAGGTTTATTCCGATCAAGAAAGCAATCCCTTGTCCCTGACGGTTGTTTATCAAGGTAGGTGGTTCTAGCTTGTATTTAGCTATATATGATCAGGTTAGCCGCAAGAGGCTGGCCTTTTTGGAGAATGCCTATAATATTGGCTATACGCTCAATTTGTCTATTCTATCCGAGGCTACGTTCACCTTGCCTCTTTCGGATCCAAAGAACCAATATTGTATTCCTTATCGGTGGGTGGAATTTTGGGACGAAAATGATTTCGTTGGAATGTTCCGCATTTTGCCCTCTGAACAAGCGAAAAATGTCGACACAAGGGAAATTGTATACACTTGTGAACACGTTCTTGCAACGCTCATGGATGATGTATTGATTGGCTGGCATGAGATAGGGAATTTCGGCGTTTACACATCCGAGGTGCTTTCTTA
>CAKRYM010000142.1 GCA_934427095.1 uncultured Bacillota bacterium
TTTAGTATGGTAGGTTCACGCTGTGTTTGCTTAGGCTCTATCAAAGAAAAATCTACCGGTTCAGAAACAGAAACTTTAGGATGTTGTTGTTGTTCTTTTTCCAATTGCGTCAAAATGACTTCGGCCCGAGCAACCACTTCTTTTGGCAACCCCGCCAATTGGGCGACTTGAATGCCATAGCTACGGTCTGCCGCGCATTCTAGAATCTTTCGCAGGAAAAGTATTGTATTGCCTTTTTCCTTTACAGCAATCGAGTAATTATGAATCAATGGATAAATATTGCTCAGGCTGGTCAATTCATGATAATGGGTAGCAAAAAGCGTTTTCGCACCGCACCGATCACTGATAATATATTCCGCAACTGCCCAAGCAATGGCCAGACCATCAAAGGTAGATGTACCGCGGCCAATCTCATCTAAAATAATCAGGCTTTTGGGCGTGGCATGGCGTAAAATATTCGCCGTTTCGTTCATTTCCACCATAAAGGTACTTTGCCCGGCCGAAAGATCATCTGCTGCCCCAACTCTAGTAAAAATCCGGTCACAGCAACCAATTCTGGCTGAGGTCGCCGGGACAAAGGAACCGATTTGTGCCATTAGCACAATGAGAGCCACTTGCCGCATGTAAGTGCTTTTTCCTGCCATATTCGGACCGGTAATCAGCATCATTCTTTGGCTATCCAGATTTAACAAGGTATCGTTGGGAATAAACGCTTCAGTTTCTAGAATCTTTTCCACAACAGGATGTCTACCCTCTTGAATCACAATTTCTGCCTGATTATCTACCGTAGGACGGCAATAATTGTTCTCAATAGCTACGGTAGCAAAGGATTGTAAAACATCCAGTGTGGCTAAAACGTCTGCGGTGCTCAAAATACGGTCGGCAGCTTGATTGACCTTATCTCTGATTTCACAAAACAGAGAATATTCCAAAGCTTGCAGCTGATCCCCTGCGCTAAGAATTTTTCGTTCTAACTCTTTTAATTCTGGGGTAATGAAGCGCTCTCCATTTACCAAGGTTTGCTTTCGTTCATAATGCGCCGGGGCTTCTTCAGCTCGATTTTTGCTGATCTCAATATAATAGCCAAAAACTTTGTTGTAGCTAATTTTTAAATTTTTAATGCCAGTTTTTTCTCGCTCTGCTGCCGTCATTTCCTGTAACAAATTAGAAACAGAATTTGTCAGTTTTCGCAGCTCATCAACATCTTCCCGATATCCTTCCCGAATAATACCAGTGTCTTTGGCCGAGAGCGGTGGATCATCAGCAATGGCCTCAGTCAAAAGCAGGCAAAGGTCTTCCAGCGGATAGAAAGCATCAAACAATTGTTTAAACAGTGGCCTTTGTAACCGGGAAAGCAGCCGGTGAATCTGAGGCATTTTGTTTAACGTATTTCGCAAAGCGGCAAGATCCCGGGGCGTGGCACTACCATAGCAAACCCGGTTAATCAGCCGGGTTAAATCAAACAAATCTGCCAAAACAGTGCGTAGTTCCTGGTGAAGCAAGGAATTTTGTACAATTTCATCCACAGCGTTTAAGCGCATGTTAATAGCTTCCGCAACAAGCAGCGGGCTTTCCAGCCATTCTCTAAGTAAACGGGCGCCCATAGCGGTCCGGGTCTTATCTAACACCCATAACAAAGTGCCCCGGCGGGACTTTCCCCGGAGCGTTGTCGTAAGCTCCAGATTCCGCCGAGTGGCAGAATCCAAAAACATAAATTCCCCGCAATCATAGACTTTGATACGATCAATGTATCCTAAAGATCGCTTCTGTGTCATTTGCAGGAAATCCAAAATCATTGCCGCAGCTTTAGCAGCGAGTGGCTTGTCCCCTAGGCCAATGCCGTCTAAATTTGCTACTTGAAAATGAATCCGCAACAATTCATGATAATTTCGTTCAACATGTTTTTCATCCGGGCAACAGCTTAAGGTACCCACACTATTGTTTAACAGCCCCAAACGAAAAAAAGGATCCTCCATCAGCTTATCCGGTAAGATAAGCTCCGAGGGCATAACGCGGCATAGCTCGTCAGCAATAAATTTTCGATGCTCATCACCTAAAAATTGCGTTGCGCAGAACTCGCCAGTAGAAATGTCAATATAAGCTAAACCAAAACCTACTTCTTGTCCCCGCTTACATTCTTGCCAACATGCCGCCAAATAATTATTTTTCTTTTCTTCCAGGATATTGTCTTCCACAACAGTACCTGGGGTAACGACGCGGATTACATCTCGTTTTACAATGCCTTTGGCGGTTTTCGGGTCCTCCAACTGTTCACAAATGGCTACCTTATGGCCATTGGCTAATAAACGGGCCAAATAGTTATTTACTGCATGGTGAGGAACGCCGCACATGGGCATTTTATCCCGAGCTGTCAGTACAATATTTAACTCCCTAGAGGCAACCACTGCGTCGTCTTGAAAGAGTTCGTAGAAATCCCCCAAACGGAAAAAGAGGAGGCAATCCTCATATTGCGCCTTGATCTCTTGATATTGACGCATCATTGGTGTTACAATAGGCAAAGGATCAAGCCTCCTCGCTAACTACAGTGTCATGAAACTGGGAAGAAACATAATCGGTTAAGACAATATTCCCATCTTGAACCGTGGCAAGTTTTAATGGGGAACGAGATGCATCCTCTGGGACTGTAGCCACATGAGCGCCAATGCGTAGCTGCTGCGCCATCATATGATAAGCCAAAATATAGCAACTATCGTCCCCTTCCGCTCCAGCGTGAAGAATACCGCGACAAGCGCCCATGATGACAATATTCCCTGTAGCAACCACTTCGCCACCTGGATTAATATCTCCCATGACCACACAGTTGCCACGTACAGATAGCCGCTGGCCATTACGAATGCCTTTGGTAACGAGAAGGCTATTTCCCCCAGCTGTTTGATAAATTACTTCATATTTTTCATCACTAGGTAACTCATGTGGGCTAATATGGCCCTTATGCAGGTGGTATTTCTTCATAATGCCGTCTAAAACGAGGAGCTCGTCCTCAGTAAAGGCATTTGGATTATCGATAATATAATCCGCATTGATAAAGAAATCCCCACTTGCCAGGAGCTTGTCCTCCAGTGCAGCGCAAAGTTGGCCGAATCCAGCTTCTTCCTGATCAAAGAAAAAGACAAGGCCATCCCGGGTTCCTTTGATATTGACAATGCTTTTTGCCATAATATCCTCCTGCTTAACCAACATACTTAACAAGATAATATTCGCTGAAATTGTAACTTATTCCTGCTGAGGTATGAGAATGAGACATGGAATTGACGAGATAAAAAAACGGATGAAGCGAGCTATCGTTGCTCACCAAATGCTGCAAAGCAATGAACCAGTCATGGTCGGCTTATCTGGCGGCAAAGACAGTATGACCTTACTTTGGTTCTTAAAAGATTTTTTACGTATCTCCAAATACAAATATCCCTTGGCCGCAGGCCACGTTTGCCTGGGCTTTCCTAATGATGATACAACCAAAATGGAAGCCTTTTGCAAAGAGTTAGACGTGCCCTTTTATTGCGAGCATACGCAGATTGGAGAATTAATTTTTGATGTGAGGAAAGAGAAAAATCCCTGCTCCCTCTGTGCAAAAATGCGCCGGGGTGCATTAAACCAATTGGCCGTAGACCACGGCTATCGTAAAATCGCGCTGGCCCATCATCAAGATGACGTCGTGGAAACCTTGCTGTTGAACCTGATGTTTGAAGGTAGATTGGGTAGCTTTAAGCCAATCACGGAATTGGACCGGCTTGGGGTAACTGTCATCCGCCCCTTTATTTATGTGCCAGAAGAACAAATTTCCTATTTCGTTCGTAAATATGAAATCCCTGTATCCAAAAGCAATTGTCCGCAAAACTGCCTTGGTAAGCGGCAAGAAATGAAGGCCTTGTTGAAAAATCTTGACACTTTAGCGCCAGGATATAAAGACCGCGCTACCGGCGCCTTAGATAAACAATTCGGCAGCGAATGGGATGGGGGCACAAAAAAATGATATTGGTGAGTGCATGTTTAATGGGCGTAAATTGCAAATATAGTGGCGGGAATAATGATTGTCCTGAAGTTAAGGCGTATCTCCAGGACAAAACATATCGTTTGATCTGTCCAGAGCAGCTCGGGGGGCTTTCCATTCCAAGGCCACCGGCAGAAATTCAAGGAAACCGTGTGGTGAATGCGGAAGGAAAAGATGTTACTGCTGCTTTTGAGGCTGGGGCAGAAGCCGTTTTAGCGCTGTGTCAGGAGCTTAACCCAGAAGAAATCATTTTAAAGGAATCCAGCCCCAGCTGTGGTAGCCATTTCATCTATGACGGAACCTTTCAGGGCAAAAAAATTCCTGGCCAAGGATTT
>CAKRYM010000143.1 GCA_934427095.1 uncultured Bacillota bacterium
GTAGTCAGGCCGTGGCCAAAGAGGAAAATACCAAAGGCCTGCTCCGTGAGGTAATGCGGAATCGCCAGGTGCAGCTATTGATGCTGGCAGATGTTTGCGACCTTTGGGGGTATCATTTCCTGTCTTCCTTTGCCCCCACCTTTTTTACCACGGAATGCGGCATGAGCTTGGAGCAATCTTCCTTGCTGTTTTCTATTTTCCCCTTGGCTGGGTTAGGGGCTGGGCTCCTCTGCGGCTTTTGGATGAGCCGGGTGGGGCTTAGAAAACCCTTTACCTGGCCCATGCATTTGCTGATTTTTGCCGGCACCTTGATGATGGCTTTGGGCAGCGGCTGGCTGAGAATAGCGGGGCTGTTTTTGGCTGGCTTTGGCAATGCGGGTTGGTCCCCGGCTTTGTATACCATTCCCATGGAATTTAAGGGCATGACCCCCTTAAAATGCGGCGTGGCCTATTCCTTTATTTTTGCCATCGGCCATTTGGCTGGCTTTTTGTCCCCAGTGGTTGGGGGTTGGCTGGGAGAGCGGCTAAGCTTAGGCACTGCCATGGTGATTTTTTCCTTTGCAGCCTTACTGGCTGCCTGGGCAACCTTCCGCATGGAGGAAACTGGCCAGCGCCGGCGCCATTAATGCGGTTGAAAAGAGAAAACATAGGCAACAAAAGACCCGCCGCATGCGTATACGGCGGGTTGTTTATTGATGATTACATTCATTATCTCTGGTTTCTAAATACCGTTCCAGTTTACGCTTTACTCGTTGTAAGGCGTTATCGATGGATTTTACATGCCTATCTAGAACCAAAGCGATTTCCTGGTAGCTTTTCCCTTCCAGATAATACATGAGGACTTTCCATTCCAGGGAGCTTAAAATTTCCCCCATTTTGCTTTCGATATCATTGAATTCTTCTTGGGAGATAATCAATTCCTCTGGGTCAGTGACGCGGGTGCCGGAAATCACGTCCAGCAAAGTACGGTCGCTATCCTCGTCATAAATAGGTTTATTCAACGACACATAGGAATTCAAGGGGATATGTTTTTGGCGGGTGGCGGTTTTGATGGCCGTGATGATTTGCCGGGTAATGCATAATTCCGCAAAAGCCCGGAAAGAGCTGAGCTTGTCCGCACGGAAATCCCGAATGGCCTTATAGAGGCCGATCATCCCCTCTTGGATGATATCCTCTTTATCCGCGCCAATTAAGAAATAGGAGCGCGCCTTGGCCCGGACGAAATTCTTGTATTTGTTAATCAGGAATTCCGCGGCTTCCACAGACTCTTCTCTGGCCAGCTCCACAATTTCTTCATCGGTCAGTTGGGAAAAATCAAAGGTGTTTTCCTGCGCTTCCCCGGTCATCGCTACGTCCTTTCTTGAAAAAATCCTTATGTTCATTATAGAACAGCCTGCGGATTTAAGTCAAGTGAAGTTTTCGTCCTGGGAAAATAGGGAAAAGCATAGCCCTTTGGCTATGCTTTGGAAGAGGCTTTTTGTAAGCGGTTCATGATGGCTAACCCCAAGCCTGTATCCGGTACGGATTCGCAAAGGATACGTTTTGCCCCACGGCTGTCCGCTTCCCGTAAGGCAGCGAAGATCGCATGGGCAAAGGCCGCCGCATCATTCTTATGCCCTAAACAAATCATTTCTTCTGCTTTTACCCCTTGGGCTTTTAGGCTGGCAGCGCTTTCTTCGGTCACCAACAGCAGGGGAGGGGTTGGGTCTTGGTCCAACCAAAGGAGGCGTTGGGCTTCCATGGCGCGGACATCGCTGACTAAACGTAACTCCCCTTGGGGCGCGTAATGGCGGTATTTCATGCCTGGGCTAGCCGGACGTTCCCCTGCTTTGACACTGGGGAACAGGCAACCCCCTGCCACTTCTTCCAGCATTTCCCGGGTGATACGGCCTGGCCTAAGCAGCACCGGCAGTTCCCCTCTGGCATCTACCACTGTGCTTTCCAAGCCGATGTCCACTGGTCCTCCGTCTAAGATCAAGGGGATTTTCCCGTCTAGATCTTCTAGCATATGCCGAGCCAAGGTGGGGGAAGGCCGGCCGGAGCGATTCCCAGAGGGCGCGGCAATGGGCACCTTTGCCGCGGCAATTAAGGCCCTGGTCATGGGGCAAACTGGGCAACGAATGGCAATGGAGGATAAACCCGCGGTCACCACATCCGGCACGCCGCAATCCTTTTTTTCCAGCACCAAGGTAAAGGGGCCGGGCCAAAAGGCCTGGGCTAATTTTTGGGCTAAGGGGGTGAATACCCCTAAGGCTTCTGCCTCTTGCACGGTGTTTACATGGGAAATCAAGGGGTTGTCCGCGGGGCGCCCTTTGGCGGCGAACACCTTAGCCACGGCTTGGGCGTCATAGGAAGAGGCGCCTAGGCCGTATACGGTTTCCGTGGGGAAGCCCACAATGCCCCCTTGACGGAGGATTTCCCCGGCTTCCGCAATGGCTGCTTGGGCAGAGGGGCTGGCTAAATCTATGATGTTTACGACTTTGGTTTTCATTTTTCTCCTTTTTGTAACAGCAGGCCGCGGGGACGATTACCCCAGTCCCGCAAGGTTTCTTTGACGGTAAGGGATTCTGTGCTGAGCAAGCGGGCCACGGCTTCCTGCTGCTCGTCCCCATGCTCCACCAAAAGAAAGCCCCCTGGGGCCAACAATTGATCCACCTGTTTCGCCAAAACCCTGTAGGGAAAAAGGCCCTTTTCCCCGCCGTCTAAAGCCAGCTTGGGCTCAAAGGAAAGCTGCACCGGCAGGTCGGGCAATTCCCCGCTGGCAATGTAGGGGGGATTGCAAAGAACGAAGTCATAGGTTTTCCCTTGCTTGAGTAAAGGTTCAGCCATATCCCCCTCATAAAAGGTGACCTGCTCAGCCAAATCCAGCAAGCGGCAGTTTTCTTTAGCCAAGGCTAAGGCAGCCGGGGAAATATCGCTGGCGTCTATTTGGGCTTTGGGCAGATAATGGGCCAGGGCCAAGGCAAAGGCGCCGCTGCCCGTACAAATGTCTGCGATTTGGGGCTTAGGATGCTGTTCCAGTAGGGAAATGGCTTTTTCCAACAAGCATTCGCTATCTCCCCGGGGGATTAAGGCCCGGCTGTCGCAATGAAGGGTTAAGCCCATAAATTCCGTTTCCCCCAGCACATATTGGAGGGGTTCCCCTTGGATTAAGCGGTCAAGCCCTCCCTGCCATTGGGCGGGGGAAAGCTCCGCTTCCCCTAACAGGAATAGGTCGCGCAACGGCCGTTTTAGCAGCCAGGCGGTGTATTGCCGGGCGACGCTTTCCGCCTCTGTTTGGTCATAGCCAGCTTGAAGCAAAGCCTTGCTTAAGGTGGCGATTACTTCCGGAGTACGCATAAATATCCTTTCTTTGCCCAAGGGTAAAGGAAACAAATGGGAAAACCGTTCCTCCTTAGGTAGAAAGAGGAACGGCAGTCTGGTTTGCTTATTCGTCACCTTTCAGCCGTTGGGCCTGTTCAGAGGTGATTAAGGCATCGATGATTTCATCCAAATCCCCTTGCAATATCCATTCCAGCTTATGCAGGGTAAGGCCGATACGGTGATCCGTTACCCGACGTTCCGGGAAATTGTAGGTGCGGATTCGTTCACTACGGTCGCCGCTACCCACCATACCTTTACGGGCCGCGGCTTCGGCATCCGCCGCTTCCTGCTGCATTTTTTCCAGCACTCTGGCTCTCAACACGCGCATGCCTTTGGCCTTGTTTTTGATCTGGCTTTTCTCATCCTGGCAGCTGACCACAATGCCCGTGGGAATATGGGTAATGCGCACCGCGCTTTGGGTGGTATTGACGCATTGCCCCCCGGGACCCGTAGCGCAGAACAGGTCGATACGGATATCCTTGGGGTCGATGTTGACCTCCACCTCTTCCGCTTCCGGCAGTACCGCTACGGTTGCGGCAGAAGTATGAATACGGCCGGAGGACTCTGTGGAAGGCACCCGCTGTACACGATGAACGCCACTTTCGAATTTCAAGCGGGAATAAGCGCCTTTGCCTTCAATCATCACTGTGATTTCCTTCACGCCGCCAATATCCGTATAATTGGCGTCCATGATTTCCGTATGCCAATGCCGCTGGGTGGCATAGGCAGTGTACATCTTATACAAATCCATGGCAAACAGAGCGGCCTCATCCCCGCCGGTGCCGGCGCGGATTTCCAAGAGGACGTTTTTGTTATCATTGGGGTCTTTCGGCAAAAGCAGCACTTTTAAGTGCTCCTCGATTTGCGCCCTTTTTTCTTTGGCCTCTTCCATTTCCATTTGGGCCAGTTCCGCTAATTCCTTGTCGCCGCCTTCCTCCAGAATGGCCTTGGC
>CAKRYM010000144.1 GCA_934427095.1 uncultured Bacillota bacterium
CAATATCAATCTTTCCATTATGCAAATCCACAATTCGTTTTACGATGGAAAGCCCCAAACCAGCACCTTCTTGACGATAGGTGTGCTCTGCTTGATAAAACTGCTCAAAAACACGCTCCAGACATTCCGCCGTCATGCCTATCCCATTGTCCTGAATAGAGATGCAGTCATAACCAGTGACTATTTTGCCCGAAATATCAATTCTCCCATTTACGCCACAGAATTTAATGGCGTTATCCAAAATATTGATCCAGACTTCCTGCATCAAATCTTCATTGGCAAAAATATAAATCTCCGGCAAATCGATGTCTAGCTCTATTTTCTTTACGGACCATTTACCTTCTAATAACAGAATTGCCTGACGAATTTGCTCATCTAAAGAATATTGGCTTTTTCGTTCCAAAATCAAACAATGATCCAGTTTGCTGATATTCAGCATGTTCACACATAATTTCTGCAAGCGGGCCACTTCTCTACTGACGATATCAAGATATTCTTTTCGGTCAGTCTCACTAAGCTCTGGACTTTTCAACAAGTCGGTATAACCGCCAATCACCGCTAAAGGCGTTTTTAATTCATGGGAAACGCTGGAAATAAAGTCTTTTCGCAGATACTCGTTACGCCGAAGCTCCTCTGCCATCAAGTTAAAATCTTTTGCCAACTGAAAGACTTCATCATGCTTATCTTCTTCAGAAACGCGAACATCATAGTTTCCACGGGAAATTTCTTTGGCTGCTAAAGATAACTCCAGTACACGATTGACCATGGGCTTGGCCGTTAGAATAATAGCCAAAGAAGCAATGATAAAAAAGAGAATGGTGGTTAACACATCCGGTAAATAAGCCAAAAAAGCCCGCCTTGCATCGTAATCAATATAATCCAGTAAAGCCGGACCGATGAAGGCAGAAAGAAGTTCGGAGGCAATCATGCTAAATACCACAATGGCTACCCCCCAAAGGGCAAGCTTTCCCTGAATATGATACCGGAGCATAAACCGTTTACTTTTTCTCCGCCATTTCATTTGGTTACCGCCTTATATCCTAACCCACGCACGGTTTGTATGGAGAAGTCCGCATTATCCACGAGCTTTTCTCGGAGGCGCTTAATATGTACATCCACGGTACGTGGATCTGTTTCTGTATCATACCCCCATATTTCATCCATCAGGGCTTGCCGGGTAAAAATCTTCCCCGTATATGTCAATAGCAAATGGAGCAGTTGAAATTCCTTCTGCCGCAAAAAGAGCGTATGTCCAGGCCAAGAAACTTCCATTTTTTCTTCATCCAACATTGTTTCCCCAATTTGCATGACACATTGATGCGCCATTTTGGCTCGACGTAACAGAGCCTGTACATGTAGGAGCATCTCGTCCATATCCACAGGCTTCACCAAATAATCGTCAGCGCCACTGGAAAATCCTTTTTTCTTATCTTCTAAAGAGCCCCGTGCTGTCATCATCAGGATAGGGATATCCAACTTAGCATCGCGTACCGCTTTCGTTAATTCCCAACCATCCATTCTCGGCATCATGATATCCACAATCATCAAATGCACAGCAGCTTTTTCCAGTTCAACTAATGCGCTGTTTCCATCAGAAGCATGTAGAACTTCATATCCTGCTCTCTCTAAATGGATAGCCATTAGCTTACGCAATTCATTATTATCTTCTGCAATTAAAATCTTTAACATTGCCATTCACCCTAGTACGCGCAAGGATAACCCATGGCAGATGCTGCCGTAAGATCAACTGATCGCGCTTTGCTTCCTCTTCGCTGGATTCCAGACAAAACATCGTTCCTCCACTACCGCTCAAAAGGCAGGGCTTATGCAGCAAGGCTTCTGCCTGATCATGCATTTCTTTTAACAGGGGCAAAACAGAAAAAGCCGCTTGGGTTAAATGATTAAACCAAAATTCCGGGATTTGTGCAATATTCCCCTGCACAAGACAATCTTGCACAGCATTAATGTGTGTTGCTTGGTCATTTTGGGCTGGCTGCAACTGATCATACGCCTGATAAACCGCAGCAGTAGAAACGGGCATGCCCGGCCCAAAAAGCAGCAAAAAGACTTCTCGCCCAGGTAATTCCTGTACAATCTCCCCTACCCCTTCTACAAAAGCCAATCCGCCAGTAACACAAAACGGTAGATCCGCTCCTAAAGGAAAAGCCAGCTGGCGGAGTTCTTCTGTACATAGCCCCAGCTGATAGCGGTGGTTCATGTGATGCAGTACAGCCGCCGCATCACTAGAACCACCACCAAGACCGCCGCCCACCGGAATACGTTTTTGTAGATGAATTTGCCAGCAATCCTTAAGCCCAAATTTTTTCTTCAGCAGCAACCAGGCCCGAAGAGCTAAATCATCTTGGCAAAAGACATCTCCTCGTAAACAACTATCCTCATTAGCCAGGGAGAGTGTAATTTCATCCGCCAAATCAATAGATTGCATCAAGGAGCGCAACGTATGATATCCTTTTGCGTTTTTACCTGTGATCTCTATGGTCCAGTTAATTTTTGCCCAAGCGGGAAAACCGTAAGGAATCATTGTGCTAATGCATCCCGTTTCATTTTTTCATATTCTGAGGAGAAAAAGACACCTGTTTGAGCCTGGCTGCAAGCCTCCCCAAAGGGTAAGGCGCTTAACGCCAATAATGGCGGAGACTGTATCCGTTTCGCCACCGCTATCCCACGGTATTGCTTCCACCAATACTCCAAGTCGTTGATAAATTCTGCGGTACTAGCAAAGCTTTTGCTTAGCAATCCTTTTTCACATCCAATCACTTCTTCTAAAGTACCGTCCAAATAACAACGGAGGGCATCCGTAGGGTCACCGCCAATTTCCACCCACCAGCGGAACAAATAATCATGATAAGGATAATTCAGCGGGTCGCCTAAGCCTAAATCGACACTCTGCGCCTCAGACAATTCAGCAGAAGGACGAATATCCGCAATTTCCAGTAACGGCGCTTGGGGATACCTGGTCTGAAAGGCACGAGCAACGGCATAGACCTGGAATTTCCATAGATCAGCCAAGCAAGCAAAAGCCCCGGCTAAATCCCCATAAAACGTGGCATATCCAGCTGTCATTTCCGTCTTATTCCCATTGCAGGTAAAAACCCCATGTATCGCTGAGGAAAGGGCCATCAATATCCGGCCTCTTTCTCGCGCCATAGCATTTTCCCGCCCCAATTGATCAAAAGCAAACTGCGCAGTTTCCCCTGCTTCATCTCGAAATACTGCCGACTCACAGCGGGAAATTACATCCAGATACCCCTCTTCAATGGGAATCTCAGCAAATTTCACCTTTAAGCCGGTGGCCATACGCCCAGCAAGGGATTTGGTTTTGTCGCTATTCAAATGGGTGGGCATAGAAACCAAATAAACATGTTCTGGCCCCAGGGCTTCCGTATATACGCAGGCAGATACCGCCGAATCAATTCCGCCGGAAATTCCCATCACCACGTTTTGTATACCTTTTTCCTCACAAAAACAACGGACCCCATGTACCAAAGCATCTGCCAGCCAATCCGCCTCATGAGGAAGAGGAGCAATTGTGCCGCCCTCTGCTGACCAAAAATAAAGTCCTGATTGAAACGCATCAGCGCGAGCAAGGATATTTCCTTCCCAGCTTTGATAAAAGCTAGCACCAGGGAAAACATAGTTTGCTTTCCCCAAATTCTGTAGACCATAAGGGCAAACGCTAATATAGTCACAGGGTGGGATAGCAGGCTGGAACCCCTCATCCAAAATTACCGGCCGAGCAGAAAGGTCGATCACTAAATCGATCTCATCCAAAGCATATGGGAAATCCATTCCCTGCCAACAGCCAAGGATAAACCCGACCCGATAAATCTTACCAGAAATGGGCAAAGGGTAAATTTGCGCGTCAGTGCAACCAGAGTCTGAGGAAAAATCCAAATATTCATCAATAATATAATCGCTGCCCATGGGTACAGAAAGCGGGGTTGCTTTTCCGTCTTCCGCTAAGAAAATGCTACTCTGTAAATCTTCTGTCAGCGGATCATAGGCATAGCTACCAAAAACAATACGAATACCCTCTGCCGCCTGAATAATTTCCTCTGTCGCTTGTTGACATTCATCCAAAAAGGCAGCAGTAGTAATCAGATCCCCCACTAAAACACCGGGGATAGACAATTCTGGGAAAAGAATGATATCCGCATGTTCTGCTTTAGCTGCGGCGATCATCTCTAGCATCGTTTTTTTATTTTTCTGAGGCATGCCTGCATAGACACGCATTTGACCAATAGCAATG
>CAKRYM010000145.1 GCA_934427095.1 uncultured Bacillota bacterium
GCAATTCTGTTTTCTTTGCATATTCTTACAATCGACCACTTTTCTCCCATGGTGGATGGCATAAGGATGTCTTGCCTGCAATTTTTTGTGGCAGGAATTGTGGCGGGGATCGGTATGTTGCTATTTGAACATCCCCAGCTTAACCTAATTTTAGCAGCCTGGAAGCCAATTCTTTATTGTGGGATTATGTCTAATGCCGTGGCCTATACCATTCAGGTGGTTTGCCAGAAAGGGGTTGAGCCTACGGTTGCTTCCTTGGCTTTGTCCATGGAATCCGTTTTTTCCGTGCTTTCCGGCTGGCTTATTCTCCATGAGTTGCTTTCTGGGCGTGAGCTTTTGGGCTGCCTGCTCATGTTTATCGCAGTGGTTTTGGTACAGCTTTCTCCCTCTGGCAAACAGAGCAATTTGGTGAATGCTTCAGAAACGCTCGTGAACAGATAACTGTTATCTACTGCTGGGCAGGGCAATCATTTTACCCCAATGATACCGCCCGCAGTGCCAGCTAATAAACAATAAATAACCTTAATCAGTGGCCGTGCATCTAATGCGGCCCCACCAACCAACATCAGAAGAAGCAGGAGTACAGCAAGGATACAACCTAGCAGTGCTCCTTTTTCTTTTGCGCGTTGACCGGTAACGAAACCACCCGCTAAAAGACATAAGGCATTCAGGATTGGCGCCGCGGCTGTGTAAATGGATTCTCTAAGGGGAGTAAAATAAACAAGAAGAGAAAAAACAACGGATACGATTAACATGAGGATAACGGTTACACAAAATCCTAAGCCCACTGCTTTCATGCGATCTACCCAAATCATCATTTTATGCCTCCTAATAATTCAATTTTTTCCATTTTATGCTTTTCGGGATTTCTCCATGACTAGAGCCGGATAATCTTGACGGTATGAGGGAAAAAGGGTAAAATAAACGAGGTGTAAATAATCGGTTAAATGCAAGGATGGTAAATATGACTGAGAAAAAAGCAGCGTTTCAAATTGATACGGACGCGATTGAAAAAGCGGTAAAAGATATTCTCGTAGCGATTGGAGAAAATCCGGAACGGGAAGGGTTGGTCAAAACACCGGAACGCGTGGCGAGGATGTATACGGAGATTTTTGACGGAATCCATGCTGATCCGAAAGCACATTTGATCACCCAATTCTCTGAAGATCGCCATGAGGAAATGGTTATTGTTAAAGATATTCCTTTTGCCTCTATGTGCGAGCATCATATGATGCCCTTTATTGGTAAAGCCCATGTGGCTTATATTCCTGCTGATGGCCGTATTACTGGCCTCTCCAAGATTGCTCGCGTGATCGAAGGCTATTCCCATCGTTTGCAATTACAGGAGCGTTTGACAACACAAGTTGCCGATGGGTTGATGGAAGTGTTACAGCCGCAAGGGGTTCTGGTGATTATTGAGGCAGAGCATATGTGTATGACAATCCGTGGAGTAAAAAAACCCGGCAGCCATACAGTGACTTCTGCTGTTCGCGGAGTTTTCCATAAAAATGTTACCCGCTCCGAAGCCCTGCGTCTAATTGGAGGACATTTGTCATGAGCAGTCAGGAAAGAGAATCCGGCACAAAAAAAGGCGGCTGGCTAAAAGATACTTTATCTGTATTGCTTTTGGCTTGCATTATTGCTTTTTCCATAAAAATGTTTGTGATTGATACACGGATGATTCCTTCGGAATCCATGCTCCCTACCATTGAAATAGGGGATAGGGTTATTGTTTGCCGGTTTTCCTATTGGTTTGATGCCTCGCCAGAACGAGGAGATATTATTGTTTTCCGTGCACCCGTGGAGTTGAATGAAAAAGATGATTTGATCAAAAGGGTAATTGGCCTGCCAGGGGAAACCGTCGAGGTGACGGGGGGAAAAGTGTATGTAGATGGCGTTGCTTTGGATGAACCATATATATTAGAGGCGCCGGATTATGAATTTGGCCCTGTTGAAGTGCCAGAAAACAGTTATCTGGTGTTAGGGGACAATCGGAACGAAAGCTATGACAGCCATCTTTGGATGCAAACCTTTATTGTCGATGATGATATTAAAGGCAAAGCAATTTGGCGCTATTGGCCTATCGATCGTTTGGGAAAATTGGACAAATAAAAATGTAGGGAGATTTATCCTTGAACATACTGATCAGCAATGACGATGGAATTCATGCTACGGGTATTCACATCTTAACAGAATGCCTGAGCCAAATTGCAGAAATATATGTTGCAGCTCCTGCTTTTGAGCAAAGTGGCGCAAGTCATGGTCTGACCACAAAAATGCCTTTACGAGCAGAGGCTGTGGAAATGAAGGGGGCCGTATCTGCCTGGGCTATTGAAGGCTTACCGGCAGATTGTGTAAAATTAGCGATTGAACAGCTGATGGACAAGAAGCCGGATATGGTGGTTAGTGGGATTAACCATGGCCCCAATTTAGGTACGGATACCATTTACTCAGGAACGGTTGCTGCTGCCGCGGAGGGATATTTATATGGGATACCCTCTATTGCGGTTTCCGTTCGTGGTAGTGGTAGAAGAAAAGAAGATCAAGGTAATTTTCAGCTGAGCGCGGAGATTACGCGTGATTTTTGCCTTCAGTTGTTAAAGCTGCCTCAGCCGGTTTTATTAAACATCAATGTGCCTGGTGGAATTCCTTCTGAGGTGAAAGGCATTAAATATACACAAGATCCCTCTGGCCGCAATTATTATTGGTTGCAAGGCGAGTTAGAAGCGGAAAGTGGTCCGGAAGATGATGATGTGATCGCTTACGCTCATGGTTATGCTTCCGTTTCTCCTTTACAGGTAGATATGACGGATTATACTCTCTTGCAACGATTACCAGAGTTGAATGGATTGCCGAAAGATTCTAAAAAAAGTAACAGCAGTAAATAAGCGCCTAAAAGAAGGACGGAACCTAAAATAGTACTGGGTAAAAGGCTTAATGTATCCAGATAAGGTTTGCCTAGAAATAAAAGGAATACGGCGATACATACGGCTAAGACAGGCTTCCAAGCGAGAGAAAGAATGGTTCCTTGTAGCGGGTATAAGCGGCAAAGATATTCCCAATTTAAGAGAAAACCAATGAACCAACTGATAGCAATAGCAACAGCGGCTCCGTTTTCGCCTAGTTGCAGTTTAGCCGTGAGCAGCCAGATGGTTCCTAGAAAGATAACACCGGAAATAAAATTATTTTTCAATAAAACTTTGACTTCGCCAATCCCTTGCAGTACATTGGTTACTGCGATTTGCAAGTAAAGGAAAACACCGCCAAAAGCAAGATAACGCACTAATGTGGCAGCGGGTGCATTGCTAAAAATGAGGATGCAATAGGGTTCGGCAAATAAATAGAGCAGCAACATGCCGGGAATAGCAAAAAATAACGTAACTTGAATGGAGCTAAGGATACGGCGATTTTTTTGATTACAGCTACCTGCAGCGATAGCAGGCATCATCACTGCAGATAGTGCCGCAGAAAATACCCCCGGTAAGTGAATTAAAGACATAGCAATGCCAGATAACCGCCCATAAGCTCCAGTCGCAGCGGATACAGAAAGCCCGGATTCCTGTAAGAAGAGAGGAATAAGCAATGCCTGTAGCATAGCGATTACTGTGGTTAGCAATCTACCGCCAGTAAGGGGGAGCCCATAAGATAATAGTTTGATGCCTGCTGGTTCCTGGTTTTCTTGCGCCCCTAAAAAGATATCCTTTTTTCGGCGCTGGTAGCAGAACAATAAAACCAGTAGGCCGGCTGTTTCTCCTAATACTGTGGCAATGGAAGCAGAGGCTGCTGCAATTTGTATCCCGTATGTACACAGGATTTGTGCAAAAAATATCCCTGCTATAGACCGAATAATTTGTTCAATATTTTGGCTTGCCGCTACGGCCTCCATTAGCCCTACGCCTTGCAGGAGTCCGCGGTATGTTGACGAAATACTGATAACAGCAATTGCTGGCAGTAACAGCAAAAAGCAAGTCATAACTCGACTGTCAGCAGCAAAAAAATGAACAATGGGTTTGGCCGCGAAAAAAGAAAGAATGCTCATAATGAGCCCAGTGCAAAGTAGGATTTTACGTCCAGCCACAAAATAGGATTTGGCATATTTACGGTCTGTGGCTACTGCCTGCGTGATGGCAGTTTGAATCCCTAGACCGGAGATGACCAATAGAAAAGAGAACAGAGGCGATGCCATTTCAATCAGGCCCATGGCTTCCGTTCCTAATTTGCGAACGAGGATGGCACGATAAAAAAATCCCAAGCCCTTTACAAAGG
>CAKRYM010000146.1 GCA_934427095.1 uncultured Bacillota bacterium
GGATGAAATTGATGCACTACTTAAAAAGACAGAAATGGAGCCAGTGGATACTACGGAGCTTCCCCCAGAAATACCACAGCCCCAAGAAATACAAGAACCCATAGAACAAGAAAATACGATGGACAAAGAAAGCAGGGAAGAGGAACCCTCTATGGCTACACCTTTTTCCTATTCTGCTTTGCAAATTTTGGGGCAATTTGCCGGTACGTTTATTATTGCAACCTTTGGTAAAGAACTACACATCATTGATCAGCATGCAGCAGCTGAGCGTATTCGTTATGAAAAACTCTTGGCGGAGTATGAAAAGACTGCTGATGATAGTAGTTTATTAATCGTACCGATTCAATTTCAAACCACTTATCGGGAAAGCATGCTCCTGAATGACATGATTTTAAAAATTCGGGATGTGGGCTTTGTCATTGAATATATCGCTGAAAACCAGTTTGCCATCAATGGTGTTCCTCTTTGGCTGGGGGATTTGGATCCAGAAGACACTTTGCGTACGCTATTGGAACGCTTTGACCAAGACGCAGAGGCAAACCCAGCGGATATTCGTAGTGAAGAAATTTTTATGGCGGCTTGTCGTTCGGCAGTCAAAGGCAACCGCTATTTAACCCCTGCGGATATGACAGCACTCTTCGCCCAGCTGGATCAATGTAAGAATCCTACTACTTGTCCCCACGGTCGGCCGATTGATTGCGTCATTACCCTTTCGGAATTGTACAAACGTTTTCTTAGAGGCAGCATATAATGGAAGCAGTGAACAGGAAAATGAAGCTCATCGTTATCCTGGGCCCCACTGCCTGTGGAAAAACTGCCTTATCTTTGGACGTAGCCGAAGCGTTCTCAGGGGAAATCATTTCCGGGGATTCCATGCAGATTTACCGCGGTATGGACATTGGTACAGCAAAAATAAGGCCTTCTGAGCGAAGAAATATTCCTCACCATATGTTGGATATTCTTTCGCCCTTGGAGTCTTTTTCGGTCGCTGATTTTCGTTGTCGCGTCATGAAAACGGCAGAGGAAATCACCCAAAGAAACAGGATTCCTGTCTTAGTAGGGGGAACTGGGCTTTATATTTCTTCACTGTTGTATCCCTATTCTTTTTCTGCTACGGCGGATCCTGACCCCGATATCAGACGGAAACTAGCAGAAGAATATGCCCTTCTTGGGCCGCAAGTGATGCATCAACGGTTAGAAAAAATTGATCCTGAAGCAGCTAAACGAATTCATCCTAATGATCAACACCGGGTAATTCGCGCGCTTGAAGTATATCAACTCTCTGGCAAGCCTATTTCTAGCCAGGAGAAGAATAACGTTGAGTCTGTTTTTTCCCCCGAATTGATTGGATTAACTGCGCCAAGAGAAAAGCTTTATCATCGCATTGAAACCCGTGTAGACGCTATGATTGAAGAAGGCCTTGTAGACGAAGTTCAGCGCCTAATGAAAGAAGGCCTTACCTTGGAGCATCAGGCAATGCAAGGAATAGGCTACCGGCAAATCGCAAAATATGTGCTGGGAGAATATAGCCTTGCTGAAGCGATTGCGTTAATCAAGCGAGATACAAGACGATTTGCTAAACGGCAAATGACCTGGTTTCGGCGAATGGAGAATATCCAATGGTTCAATTGGGGAGAGGATAAATCGGAAGAAGAACTGAATAGGGAAGTGTGTGACTGGTTGGTCGGCCGGATTTAGGGAGGTCGTTAGCTTGGAATATACCAGCTTGCAAGAACGCTTTCTGAATCAATTACGAACGGAAAAAATACAAGCCACGTTTTATTTGGTTAACGGGTTCCAGATAAAAGGAATTGTAAAATCCTTTGACCCGTACACCATACTGATTGCCAGCAACGGTATGGAACAGCTTGTTTTTAAGCACGCAGTAAGTACGATTGCTCCTTGGGGAGCGGTAAATATGTCCGAATAAAAATAAGAGAACAAATAAAAGACGAAGCGCTGGCCTCGTCTTTTATCTCATCTTTGTAAATTAGTATATACTTAGGAGGTTTCTGTGGAAAAGTATATTAATGAAGCCAAAGCATTTACCGCAGCGTATGCAGAAAATCATGCCTGGATTGGGGAAAAAAATTTCCAAAAAATATTAGAAGCTTTTCGGGATGAACGTGTAAGCACTCAGCATTTTGCTCCTACAACGGGGTATGGTTATAACGACATGGGTAGGGACAAGCTGGAGAGCTTGTATGCTAAGGTATTTCATACCGAAGCTGCTTTGGTACGGCAAAATATTGTTTCTGGTAGCCATGCGATTAGTTTGGCTTTGGCTGGTAACCTTTTACCAGGCGATGAATTGTTAAGCTTGGGGATGCCGTATGACACCTTACAAACCGTGATGGGAATTCATCATCCAACCCCAGGTTCTTTGACGGAATATGGGATCAAATGTCGGATATTGGATATTTTCTTCCCACATCCGGATATGGATGAGATTCTGGCTGCCATAACGCCTAAGACGAAGATCGTTGCTTTACAGCGGTCCCGGGGATACAGTTTGCGGCCGTCATTACATACAGCGGAAATTGCCAGAATCTGTAAGAAAGTCAAAGAATCCTATCCGCAGATTATTTTTTTCTTGGATAACTGTTACGGAGAATTTGTTGAAGCACAAGAACCAACAGAATTTGGCGTGGATTTAATGGCCGGCTCTTTAATCAAAAACCCTGGCGCTGGCCTGGCGCCCAGCGGAGGATATATTGTGGGCCGGGCAGATTTGATTGAACGGGTTGCTTACCGCTTAACCGTAGCTGGCGCTGGTGCGGAATTAGGAGCCTCCTTAGGCGATCAGCGGCTTTTTTATGAAAGTTTGTTCTTAGCCCCGCAAATTGTACAGGAAGCGGTGCTGGGCGGTGTTTTTGCTTCGTATTTATTTCAAAAATTAGGCTATGAAGTAACACCGCAACCAGAAGAAGACAGGGCAGACATTATCCAAGCCCTTTGTCTCGGCACCGCTGAAAAATTGATTGCTTTTTGCCAAGGCATACAACGGTATTCTCCCGTAGACAGTTTTGTGACTCCAGAGCCATGGCCAATGCCCGGGTATGATAGCAACATTATTATGGCTGCTGGGGGATTCGTTTCCGGCTCTTCTATTGAGCTTTCTGCAGATGCCCCCTTAAGAGAGCCTTTTGCCGTTTATCTGCAAGGAGGGCTTAGCCGCTGGCATTCTATTTATGCCATTGAACAAACTGTACGAGACATGCATCAAAAAGGCCTTTTATAATATTTCAGGAAGGTCCCGCTAAAACCGCCGAATTAGGCCAATTGGCTTGCCAATAATTTCGCAATGGTCAACATAAATTGGTGCCATAGAGCTATTTTCTGGCTGCAGGCGATAGCGGGATTTTTCTTTATAAAAGGTTTTTACAGTGGCTTCGCTATCAATAAGAACTACGGCAATTTCACCATTTTGTGCGGTACCGGCCTGTTCAACAATTAACATATCGCCATCATTTATCCCTACATTAATCATGCTTTCGCCATTTACCCTGAGCATAAAAACAGGGCTATTGGTACTCATAAAATTGGCAGGTAGGGAAAAATAATCTTCGATGTTCTCCTCAGCTAAAGTAGGGAGTCCGGCGCTGATTCTGCCTACAATCGGGACGCTTACCAGTTCTGCCTTTTTTGTCTGGTTTTCCCAAGCTTTATCTAGAATCGTGATTGCTCTGGGCGTTTGAGCATCCCGAAGAAGATAACCTTTTTGGGCTAGGGAGTTTAAATGCATGTACACCGTTGAGGGGGAACTTAGGCCAACTGCATCACAGATTTCACGAATCGATGGCGGGTAGCTTTTCTGTGTGACACAGGCTTTAATGTAATCCAAGATATCGGATTGCCTTTGGGAAAGGTCAGGATACCCCATAATATTGCTCCTTTTATCATCGTATTTTCTATATGGATTTGTTGTAGATTGATTTCATTGTATCATTTGATTTTTATAAAAGCAAACATGGATAGCTCATCAAATATGGTGAACAAATGCGTAATTTAACTTCCGATAATATATATTATGTTGAGTTAAAAAGAGGAAAAAACTGCTCAATTTTTCCTAAAATCGCTCCTACTGTTCGTGATCAAGGCAAAATTTTAAGGCAAAAATTTATCTTTTTAGGCGCCTAATATTATTAAAAAATATGCCAAATTTCATAAATAATATATAGCAAAAGTCGAAATAAACTGCAAAAAAGCCGGGGCATTCCGGCTTTTTGTGAACAGATTTTCTAAA
>CAKRYM010000147.1 GCA_934427095.1 uncultured Bacillota bacterium
CTGTAACAGTAAACACAACGTTGGGACGGCTCTGCTGCAACGGCTTTGAGCCAGTCTTCCAAAGGATAATCCCCTTGGACATCATAAGGCAAATTCATTTGCTGCATATAATCAATAAACGAATTTTTCCTTGCCTTATGCTCTTGAAATGGATGAATATTGGGATTATAAAACCACCCAAAAGGCTCGTATCCTGCGGCTAAAAATTGCGGCATAGCCCCAGCAGAACAAGGGCCGCAGCAACAATGTACAAATACTTTCATCAGAATAAACTCTCCTGATCGTCATTTTCCTTGCTGTTGGACTTCTTCTTTTCCTTAGGCGGGATTAGCCCAAAGTATTGCCAAGCCAAAGGGGTCGCCATACGGCCTCTAGGCGTTCGTTGAATAAAACCGATCTGCATCAGATACGGCTCACACACATCTTCAATCGTATCAATACTTTCGGAAATACTGGCGGCAATATTATCTAATCCAACCGGCCCACCATTGTATTTTTCTAATAAAGCGCTAAGCATTTTGCGATCAATATAGTCCAAGCCGCTGTTATCAATCCCCATGCTATCCAATCCATCTTGGGCGATTTCTTTAGTGATGATGCCATTTCCTTTTACTTCAGCAAAATCACGCAAACGACGTAACAGGCGGTTGGCAATACGCGGTGTGCCTCGGGAACGACGGCAAACCTCCGCGGCGCCTTCTTTATCCAATTTAACCTGGAAAATTTGCGCAGAACGGCGAATAATGCTAAGCAATTCTTGTTCGTTATAATATTCTAAGCGGCAAATCACACCAAAACGATCCCGCAATGGAGCAGAAAGCATGCCAGCTCTCGTTGTCGCACCAATTAACGTAAAAGGAGGCAAGGGCAAACGAAGGCTTTTCGCCCCGGGGCCTTTGCCTGTCACAATATCAATACAGAAGTCTTCCATCGCTGGGTAAAGCACTTCTTCTACCGTACGATTTAGACGATGAATCTCATCAATAAATAAAATATCCCGCTCTTCCAAATCACTAATGATCGCAGCCAAATCTCCTGGCCGGCCAATGGCAGGTCCAGAGGTAATACGGATGTTCACATTTAACTCATTGGCAATAATCGTGGCCAAGGTGGTTTTCCCTAAACCAGGCGGGCCATAAAGCAACACATGATCCAGGGCATCACCGCGGCCAAGAGCTGCTTTCACATATATCTCCAGATTCCGTTTCACCTGTTCTTGCCCTGTATATTCATGGAAAAAGCGCGGGCGGATCACAGTCTCATTGTCATCTTCCCATAGATATTCTGGATTTAAAAGACGATTTTCCTCCATATTAACCTCTTTCCTCATGCATCACGAGCCATTTTTAATGCAGCACGGAGAAGTTTTTCCGGCGAAGCATCTGGCCCCAAATCAGCCTGTGCTTGCAAGGCAAAAGCTCGGGCTTCTGTAGCCGTATACCCCAGCTGTTTTAAGGCAGCAAGCAAATCATGATCCAGTTCATCGGTTTTTGTGACCTCTGCCGCAACTAATGTACCGCTATCCTCGTTTATCGTAAGATCTTTAAATTTATCTTTTAATTCCAGGATGATTCGCTCTGCTGTTTTCTTCCCTACTCCACTAACGTTGGTAAACGTTTTTAAATCTTGCCCAGATACCGCACGGATAAAATTTGGAATACTTATCGCGTCAATAATAGCTAAAGCCGTTTTTGCTCCTACGCCAGATACACCCAGCAATTGACGGAAAATCCGTAGCTGATCATTATTGGCAAAACCAAATAATGTCCAAGCATCTTCACGAATTTGCAAATGGGTATAGAGAAATATTTCTTCCCCCACCACTGGGCGAGGATTCAGTCGCGTCATCGGAACCAAAACAGAAAAAGCAATATTTCCCAAGGAAACCACTAAGGAATCCTCATCAACCCCGGTAATTATGCCTTTGATATTCGCAATCATCAAAGTTCTCCTCGTAATTTTTTCCCTTGATAATAGTGGGCGTGCGTAATGGCAATCGCTAAAGCATCAGCAGCATCATCGTTTTTCGGCGGCGCTTCCATATGCAGTAAACGTGCTACCATATATTGAATTTGGCGTTTTTCTGCTCGGCCATAACCGGTTAAAGCCTGTTTCACTTCCAAAGGAGTGTATTCTCCAATAGGAAGATTTCGCTGTGCACAGGCTAAAAGGAGAACGCCTCTTGCTTGTCCAACAGGGACAGCTGTTGTTGTATTTCGGTTAAAAAAGAGCTTCTCAATAGCAATTTGCTCTGGCTGTACTTCGTCCAGTAAACGATTTAATGCATCATATAAGATGTTCAAGCGTTGGGCATCTGTAGCTGGCTTTGCTGTGCGCAATGCACCAAAATCCAATAACTGATAGCTACCATGCTTTGCATCAATCACCCCGTAGCCGGTAATGGCTGTACCAGGATCAAGTCCAAGAATTTTCATGATTGCTCCTGTATGTCCAAATTCCTCAAATAAGTATAATTCAACGGGAAGTGGGTCAATCCTGCCATTTTTCTGCCGGAAATCCTGTCAATCCGATATTTCACTCTTGACTTCTGCCAGTGTAAGAGGTAAAATAACATTGCGCGTTTTGCTTAA
Source organism: uncultured Bacillota bacterium (assembly GCA_934427095.1). Taxonomy (GTDB): domain Bacteria; phylum Bacillota; class Dehalobacteriia; order UBA4068; family UBA4068; genus RGIG3155. Next base: position 2,592 of record CAKRYM010000147.1, read on the forward strand.
AAGAAGATGCCAGTGTAGCACAGTGGTAGTGCAGCTGATTCGTAATCAGCAGGTCGACAGTTCAATCCTGTCCACTGGCTCCAGATAAAGTCCCAGTTATCCATATGGATAACTGGGACTTTTCTTTTTGTACAAAAATATTTATCCATTTATCTGATAAGATATATCCTATTATAGATAATCAAAATACATAAGACTTTCTATTGTTTTTAAACAAGATTTCGCTAAAATTAAAATTGATATGTTTTGTAGAAATCAACAAGAAACCAGCTTAACACGGTACTATATCATCTCCTTATCTTACCAATAGGTGATTGTTTTTTTGATAGGAGGTATTTCATTTTGCATAAAGATGACCAAATGACACCTAAACAACGTGCATCTGCATTGAAAAAAGGAGAGGCTGTGGATCGTTATCCGATTAGCCTTTTTTTTGGGGCCCCTGGCCACTCCCTGATGGGATGGGACAAGTATCAAGAAGGGGCTAGCCCCCGTAATATCGCTGCCGTGCGTCGGAAAGTTTATGAAGTCTTTGGTAATGATAATGCTGCTGTTGGGTATGGTTTACATGGTATGGCCATTGCTCTCGGAGCAAAAATGTCTGATGATCCCCATGTGCCTTCTGCCATTCTGGAGCATCCGTTAAAAGATATTCATGACCAATCCATGCTGCATCTAGAAACGTTTACGTTGCAAGAAAACGCGGGAATTCGTACCTGCTTTGAAGCTGCACGTATTCTTAGGGATGAAATTGGCGATGAAATCGACGTTTGTATGGATTTTCCTGGCCCAATTACTTGTGCTTCGGCTATTGCCGGAACCCCTGCTTTGCTAAAGGGCATGCTGAAATCCCCTACTGATATTCATCAACTCCTGTATTTTATTACCACTGCATTAATCCAAATGGCGGAGCCCTTTATCAAAGACGGCTTTACCATTACTGTCTCTGATCCAATTGCTTCGGGCAGTATTCTTTCGAAAAAGCATTTTCGTTCTTTCGTTTTACCTTATTCCCAGCGTTTCATTTATTCCTGTATGAAATTGGGTGCTCCGCCAATAACCGGCCATATCTGTGGTGATACGACCAATCTATTAGAAGATTTGGTCGAATGCGGATATCATGCCCTTAGCTTAGATAATCGTGTAGATTTAGCTGTTGCCAAAGAAAAAATTGGCCATTTGGTTGGATTGATTGGCAATGTAGATCCAGTAGAAAAGCTATATGCCGGTACGACTGAAGATGTACGCGCTGCAGTAAGGGAATGTATGCGAAAAGCTTGGGATTCCCCCAAAGGCTATACCATTGGCGTTGGCTGCGATAGTGTCTATGGGGTACCATTGGAAAATGTTTTTGCGTATATGAATGAAGCCAGAAAATGTGCCCAATATCCCCTAAACCCAGAAAATTTTGCTTAGCTTTAATCCATTCTTTTAGAATAGCTTTTTACAAAAGATAGAAAATTTTACCAAAACGGAGTAACCATGAATCCTACCCCCACCTCTGCACAATGCTTAAAATCTCGTTTGCATGGGAAAAAAGGGCTACGTTGTCCTTGCATTTGTCCTGGTGGCATGATGAATATGCTGACAGTTCCACTCATGGAGCTCGCTGACATCTATTGGCCAGAGGCCCATCAGAACCCGGAAA
>CAKRYM010000148.1 GCA_934427095.1 uncultured Bacillota bacterium
GGATTTCGGCTCCTTTTTCTTTTCTCCCACAATTAGGCAAAAGCCAAACCAATCTTGACAAATTAGCAATCAATCGGTATAATCACGTCAACTCAATGGAACGCCGTGGTTGACAGTCTTTTCCATTTTTGTTCCAGTTTACAGAAAAGAGGCCTTTTATGCGTTACGAAATTCTCACGATGCTCAGAGAAGAAGGGGAAATTTCCGGGGAACGAATTAGCGAAAAACTTAACATTTCTCGCGCAGCAGTGTCTAAGCATATCCGTAGCCTACGACAAGAGGGTTATGTCATTGATTCTTTACCAGGGAAAGGATATCGTTTTATTTCTAGCCCGGATATTCTCAGCCCCGCGGAAATTTATTCCCATATGAGCAACCAAGAAAATTGGAATATCATCACCTTGGAGGAAGTAGATTCCACCAATATTCAGCTACGTAAACTGGCGGACAGAGGTGCGCCTGAATTTACTGTGGTCATTGCCGAACAACAAACGGCCGGGAAAGGCCGTCTGGGGCGACCTTGGTTCTCCCCTGCCGGTAGCGGTTTATGGATGTCTGTGCTCCTTAGACCACAGCTTTCCCCGCAATTGGCCCAACTACTTACCCTTACCACAGCGGTTTCTCTGGAAGAAGCCTTTCGGCAATTGGGTATGGACGTCCGAATTAAATGGCCCAATGATATTTTAACCCCAGGCCGGAAGAAATTGTGCGGTGTTCGCAGCGAAATGCACGTGGATATGGATCGGGTAGAATGGTTAATTCTTGGTATTGGTGTAAATATCAATCCCACCGCATTCCCACGGGAATTACAAGACATTGCTATCTCGCTGTATCAGCTTAAAGGGGAACCCATTCCCCGCGCCAAAGTGGCTGCGGCGATTCTTGGCCGCTTGCTAGCCAATTACCGCCTACTTCAACAAGAAGGATTCACTTCCCTACGGACCAATTGGCTTAACCACGCGTTGGGAATCGGCGAAACGGTTGCCATTGACCAAAATGGCGTCAAAGAAGAGGGAATCGCTTTGGGCTTAGATGAAGAAGGATATCTTCTCCTGAAACAAGGCGATCAAGTAAAACGCATCTTAGCCGGAGATATGGTCCTAAGTGTATAAAAAATTTAACATACTGCAACAAAAAACAGGCGCAGGTTGTTTAGCAAACCGCGTCTGTTTTCTATTATATCCGCTGATATAAGGCCGCAAGGAGCTGGGCGTGTTCTTTTTGATCGCAAAGGATCATCTCTAAGATATCCCGGTTTCGCGCGCAAGTCATTTCTTGTTGCAGGGCTTCATAATGTTCAATAGCCAAAATTTTATCGCAAAGCGCTGCTCTAAGCATTTCCCTAAGTTGTTTTGGCATAGTTACCGGAATAGGAGGTAGTTTACATTCTTTACCTGCCAGCTCCTCGTATATCCCTTCCAATAAATAATAATGACGTCGTTCTTCCCGACGAATAGAAGAAATGATTTCTTTATCGCGATAATTGTTTACTGCGGCAAGCATTAGCTCACAACATTTTACCGCCCGCTTCTGTCCCTGCATGGCACGATAGACTTTCTCCGCCGTTGTTTCACTCATGAGATCACCTCATCGCATCCTATGATTTTGCCCCGGATTCCATGCATTTTTCTTTTTTTAAAAATATTTTGCTTACCCATTGACATTTGAGCATTTATTCAAGTATAATAATTGAGCAGATATTCAATTAAATAAACATTCAAATGAAAGAAGGCGTGATCATGGGAAAAAATGATTTATTTTGCGACAATGAATGCATCCATGAAGATGTAGTCAATCAGGTTCGTTCTGCCATGCCCCCCGCGGAAACCATTGCCGATTTGGCCGATTTCTTCAAAGTCTTTGGCGACTCCACTAGACTGCATATTTTAAGTGCCTTAGACTGCCATGAGATGTGCGTATGTGATATTGCTTCACTACTAAACATGACTATTTCTGCGGTTTCCCACCAATTACGTTTTTTAAGAAACGTCAATTTGGTCAAAAATCGGCGCGATGGAAAAGTCGTTTACTATTCTCTTGCAGATGAGCATGTCCGCACCATTATCGATTGCGGCGCTGAACACATTGCAGAGAAAAAGGAGAATTAGCACATGAAAGACCATCGTAATCCCCAAAACAGTTCTTGCTGTGCTTGCCAAAAGAAACAGGTGCATCAACATCATGCACATCAGCATAGCCATCATCACCATGAACATTCCGGAAAAAAGACCTTACTTCGCTTAGGAAGCAGCCTAATTTTATTTATTTTTGCCCTTTTGCTAAACCTTAATGGACCAGCTAGACTGTTTAGCTTCTTGGTCCCTTGGCTTGTGGCCGGATTTCCCGTGCTCATAGAAGCTGGAAAAAATATTTTCCACGGAGAAATTTTTGATGAGAATTTTTTAATGAGCTTAGCCACTATTGGGGCCTTATGTATTGGCGAATACCCTGAAGCCGTAGCCGTAATGCTTTTGGCACAAATTGGAGAATTCTTTGAAGCTTATGCAGAAGGAAACAGCCGCCGTTCTATCGCCGCTTTATTAGAAATCTGCCCATCCCTAGCCAATGTAGAAAGGGATGGCAAACTGCTTTCCTGTAAACCCGAAGAGATTGCCATCGGCGAAATAATCCTTGTTAAACCAGGGGAACGCATTCCCTTGGATGGGGAAATTATTTCTGGCGAAGGCTCTCTGGATACCTCTGCCCTTACTGGCGAATCCGCACCAACAGACGTTCAACCTGGCGATATGGTCAGAAATGGTTGTATCAGTATCAATGGAGCTTTTCGTATTCGCGTCAACCGAGTTTTTGCAGATTCTACAGTTTCTCGCATCCTTAAGCTGGTTGAAGATTCTGCTGCACAAAAATCTTCCAGTGAAAATTTCATTACCCGATTTGCCAAAATCTACACCCCCATTGTTGTAGTAGCTGCTTGTGTATTGGGTTTCCTTCCCCCCATATTTTTGGGTAATTGGACAGATTGGATTAGCCGGGCTTTGACTTTCCTCGTCATTTCCTGTCCTTGTGCGTTGGTCATTTCTGTACCTCTCTCTTTTTTCAGTGGTATTGGCGGCGCATCACGTCAAGGGATTTTAATCAAAGGCTCTAGCTATTTGGAAGCCTTAGCAAAGACCGAAATCATTGCCTTTGATAAAACCGGTACACTGACCAAAGGTAGTTTTACCGTAAAAGAACTGTATCCGCTGGGTATCAGTAAAGAAGATCTTCTCACTTATGCAGCGGCAGCTGAACAATACAGCGACCATCCTATTGCCCGTTCTCTCTGCCAGGCTTTACCCCAGCCGCCCCATGCTCAAGATTTACAGGAAATTGCTGGACAAGGGGTCACAGCTACGGTGAAAGGGCATTTAGTAGCGGTAGGCAATGAACGACTGATGCAAACACTCGCCATCCATATACCAGCGCTCCCAGAAAACATTCCTGGCACTCCAGTTTGCGTGGCTGTGGATCATATCTATGCAGGGTATTTGGTGATTGCCGATGAAATCAAACCTACGGCTCCACAACTTATTCAGCAGTTAAAAGAATTAGGAATTGCCAAGTGCGTTATGCTCACAGGAGATAAACCGCATATTGGTCAAAAACTAGGGACGGAACTGGGGCTAGACGAATGTCGGGCAAACCTTTCCCCGGAGGATAAAGTTACCGAAGCTGGTAAACTTAAGCAAACGCTCTCTCCCAAAGGGAAACTCACTTATGTGGGGGATGGCATCAACGATGCACCGGTGTTGGCCTTAGCTGACATAGGGATCGCCATGGGTGCGATGGGCTCTGACGCTGCGGTAGAAGCAGCGGATATTGTGCTGATGGATGACGACCCCTTAAATATTCCTGCGGCGGTACGAATTGCACAGAAAACCTTGCGTATTGTAAAACAAAATATTGTCTTTGCCCTAGCGATTAAAGGGATCGTGCTGCTTTTGGGTGCTTTAGGAATCGCGGTGATGTGGGAAGCCGTCTTTGCTGATGTCGGCGTATCCATCCTCTGCATCCTCAATGCCATGCGTGCCATGACTGTAGCGAAAAAGGAATAAGCAGCGCTTACAAAAAACCTCCTGATCGGCCTAATTTGCCATCAGGAGGTTTTTTATGGAAAATGACTCTCATTTTTCCCATTTGATAGGGGAATTACATGGTTCGAGAATACAACAAATGTGGTAAGTCTTTTCCTCTGTATTTCTTTACAAACTCAAGCTTTACCG
>CAKRYM010000149.1 GCA_934427095.1 uncultured Bacillota bacterium
GACCACGCCTGTATGCAGCGATACCGCCGCTACCTTGGCCCAGTTCACGGACAAAGATCAGCTTTCCGATTATAGCGTAGACGCGACGGCAGCCTTAGTCAGCGTGGGCGTGGTACAAGGGAGCAACAATGCCCTGAACCCCAAGGCCACCTTGACCAGAGCAGAAATGGCGAAAATGCTTTGCGTAGCCATTCAGTAAATTCCCCTTGTTTCACCTACCAAAAAAGAGACCCCAAAAGGGTCTCTTTTTTTTGGAAAAACTTACTGGCCCGCGGCTTAAATCACCAGCATCACTTTATTGTAATTCTTTTCCTTGGTTTTACCGCAAACGGTAAACCAGTCAATCACGGCCAACACCCCGCATACGCCGCCGGTAAAAAGCTTCAATAAGCCCATGCCGGTTTCCCCCAGCATAAAGCGGTCAATGCCCAATACCCCCAAAAAGATGGAAATCACCAGCATCACCGTGGGATTTTTGAATTGCATCCCTGCCACCAGATCAAATTTGCTTTCGTCTGCGGACAATAGCTTTCGTTTTAGGTAAACAATTTTTTCTTCTGGGAAATATTTTTCATTGCGCAAAATATAAGCGTCTACTTGTTCCTGCGTCATTTTTTCTCTCCTCGTTTTTGTTGTCTTAACCAATACTACGCCAAACATGATATCCAGCCAGCAGCAGGCCAAAACCCAGCAACAGACTGTTGGCAACTTTCGGGGAGAATAGCCGTTGTTTATCTCTGTGGGCAAAAAGCAGGATAAACCCTGGCGTAGGCAAAAAAAGGAGATGGGCTTGGAAAGCCCCGGCCCAATCCCCATGCAAACAACAAAGCCAAGCATGGGTCAACCCGCAACCAGGACAGGACAAACCAAAATGCGCCAAGGGACAACCAAAGAGACAAAGAGCAACCAAGAACCCGCCAAATAAACCATGTTGCCCAAGTTTTTTGCCCATGCCGCCTGCCTCTGCCGTTTTCTACCAAAAACCCCAAAAAGTACAATATTACAATACCATAGTATTTTTATATTGTCAACGGAAAACAATACTATAGTATTATAATTTTTGTCTGCAAAGAAGGTTACCCATGTTAAATCAGAGAATTCGCACCTTAAGGCAAGAAAGAAAAATGAGCCAGGTAGAACTGGCCAACCGCCTAGGCGTCACCAAGCAAAGCGTTTCCAATTGGGAAAATGACAATATTCAGCCTTCCATTGATATGCTGAAAAAACTGGCCGCCCTGTTTTCCGTTTCTACCGATTATTTGCTGGGCTTAAGCCAGGCAGAAGTGCTGGACGTCAGCGACTTGCCCCAGCCGGTGGTGGCCCATTTGCAACAATTGATCGCTGATTTCCGCGCCCTTAGCTCCTCTTCCTCTCCTGCGCCACCCCAGAAGGATTAGGCCTTTTCCCGAAGATAAGCATAAAAAAAGAGACCCCAAAAGGGTCTCTTTTCTCTTATTCCGTTTTTTCGGGCAAATCCGCGTAACGTCGTAAAAAGTCCAGTACCTTCTGTTCATAGGTTTCCGTAGCCAGCAAATAGCTTAAGCCATGGCCAGCCTCTGGCACCGTAAACAGCTCCACCTTATCCCCTAAATGGCTGGCTGCCCTATACATGTCTTGGGACATGGCCAAGGGTACATAATGATCTTCTTCCCCATGAATCAGCAGCAAAGGCAATTGACATTGGGCAATTTGCCCAATGGCGGAACAACTGTCCGGATTAAAGCCCCCATAAAGGAGAGCCCCCAGCTTCAACAAAGGATAAAGCAAAGGCCCAGGCAGCTTTCTATCCTGGCAAACCTTGAGGATAATGTCTTTGGGCGTAGAAAAGCCGCAATCCGCGATCACAGCCTTGACACTTTTGGGCAGCTTTTCCCCACTGGCGGCCAGCACCGTGGCTGCGCCTAAAGAAAGGCCGTAAAGCACCAAGGGCCGTTTGCCCTGCCAGCGCCGGTCCATTTCCTCTACCCAACACAGGCAATCCAGCCTTTCCTTTACCCCAAAGGTAATGGTACGGCCTTGGCTAAGGCCATGGGCCCGCTGATCCACCAGCAGAAGGTCGATCTTTTCCTTGTGACATAAAGACAAAGCGCCAATGCCGTCTTACAGAGCGGTACTGCGATAACCGTGGAAAAAGAGAATCAGGGGGCCTTTCTTTTCCCCAAAGGCATAATAACGCCCCCTTAGCCTTAGGCCCTCTTGATTCCTGATGGCAATGGGCTGAAACCCATAGGACTGCCCTTCTGCCACCAGCTGGTCGATTCTTTCTTTGACCGGGATAAATTGGGGGTTATTGGGCAAAGGATTCAGCTTCTGCCCTTTGGGCTTGGCATAAAAGCAAGCCCGATAACAAAGATAAGCCAAAAGCAAAATTAGCAGTATAACAAGCAGAATAATGCCGGCAACAAGCATACGCGCCTCCTTTCTTCCTTGGGTTTTATCCAGGGCAAACCGTCCTATTCCACCTGGATTTGGCAAGGGCCCAAGGCTTCTAAAGCCCGGTTATGGGCTTCCACACTGATGCCTGCGCAGCAAGAGGCCAGCACCCGGATCTTGGTTTCCGGCAAAGCAGAACGGAGCATAATGGCATTGGACAGCACGCAAATATCCGTACATACCCCGATTAAGGTGATTTCCTCCACCTCAGCTTTTCCCATCAAATAGCGGCACAGCTCCACGGAGCCGAACACTGGCTTTTGGAATTCCTTGACCACGGTCTGGGCCTCTTCTTTTTCTGCCAAAGCTTGGGCCACCTCCGGTACCAATTGCCAACCTGGGGAACCTTGCAAACAATGGGGAATGGGCAACTGTTTGCCCTCCTGGGTTTGCAAATAATCCCCCTGATGGGTATCATAAGTGACACAAATTTCCCCTGGGAAGCGTTGTATGGTTTCCACCACCTGGGCCACAATGGCCTGGGCTTCTTTGGAGCCTAAGACGCCGGTTACAAAATCCTGTTGCATATCCACAACCACCAAAACCTGCATGGGTTTTCCTCCTTTATGTTTCCTGGTGAAACAAGTTATTTTCCCAGCTTAAGCTGATTTAGCCTTACTTTCCTTAGACCGGCACAGCAAAGCCAAAGCGAAAATGGTTAAAGCCAAGCCCAGCACCGACAAAACTGTGGGTTTTTCCTAGTAAACGATTAAGCCAAAGACCATGGCAGCAATGGGCTCTCCCCCAGCTGCCAAAATGGATATGGGTCCCGCTTCCCCATAGTTTAAGGCCAGGGTATACAACACATAAGGCAGCACCGAAGAAAACAGAAAGTGCAACAAAAAGAAGAAGCTATGTTTCACTGGGGCCGCCTGCCAAAAGCTTGCCAAAGACTGCCAATCCGTAAAGGGCAAAAGCACAATGGCAATAAACAAAAGGCTATAAAAAATAATGGTCAGCACATGATAGCCCTTTTCCCCGGCTAACTTGGAAAAATGCTGTACAAGCCATAGAACAGCGCGGCTAATAACCCCAGCAGAATTCCCATCACCGTCCAGCTATTGCTGGGGGTGCCGTTGAGCAAACCGCTGGTCAAAACGCAACCCACAAAGGCCAAAATCATGCAGAAAATTTTTCGCCGGGTTAAGGGCTCCCGGAAAAGCAAAGCCGCCAAAAACAAGACAAAAACCGGGGACAAACTCAGCAATACCGCAGCAAAGGACAAGGTCAGCTGATTAATGGCCGCATTATAGCAGTAATTCAACCCCAGCATGGACAAAAGACCGCTGCCCAAAAAGAGCCAAAGATCCCCTAAGCGAATGTTGAGCAAGGCGGGTCGATAGCACAATATCCCCACAAACAGCATGACTACTGCTACCAAAAAGCGGGAAGTCAGCAACGTATTGCTATCGATTCCCCATTGGGTCAAAGTGCGGACAAAAATCCCCACCGAGCCCCACATCACACCAGCCAAAACTGGCAACAGCAGCAAAAACCGTTTCATTTTCTTTATGCTCCTCCTTTTTTCCAGCAAAAATTTAGCACAAGAAACAAGCCTGCCCTCTATAAAGATAGCAAGCTTGGCTGTTTTCTTTCTTTTCTTGCCTCCCGCGCCAGAGAAAGGCTCAGGGGCAAACCCCTAATCCTTTAGGCAAAATGATTTACATAAGCCTTGGTTCGTTCTATTTCCGCCTGGATTCGTTCCGGATCCCGCTGATACACGCCCAAAAGAATCAGATTACACAAGCACATGGAATTAATATAAGAAGGGCATACAT
>CAKRYM010000150.1 GCA_934427095.1 uncultured Bacillota bacterium
ATATGGTGCTGCCCCCGCATTTGGCGCAACGGTTTTACGGGGAATTGAGTTTTTATGCTTGTACGGTTTCCACCTTTGAGCAATATACTTTAGCCCGGTTTATCCAGGAGGGGTATTTTGAGAAACACATCAACCGGATGCGGAATTATTACCGTTCTTTACGGGATACGTTGTTGACGGCTTTGCGGGAAAGCCCTTTGGCAAAGCTGGTCAGCATCCGAGAAGAGGATGCCGGGCTGCATTTCCTGATGGAGGTACGCACAGAGGCTACAGACGCAGAATTGATTCGCCGGGCAGAGCAAGAGGGGATACGGATATCCTGCCTTTCTCAATATCAGTTAGAGGCCCCAGGGCCAGACACCCATACCTTGGTTTTGAATTATTCTGGAGTAAAACCAGAGCTGATGAAAGAAGCAGTGGCCAGATTGAGCCGTTGCGTCTTGCCATAAAAGCAAAAAGAAAAAGCCGGTCATTAGACCGGCTTTTTCTTTAAGAATCCTTATTCAAGAGGCCTTATTCCGCCGTATAGCCTTGGGTGGTATTGATTTGGACCGTATCGGTGGTTTTGTTGTATCCCACGTTGAAGTCCAGCAGCAGGCCCAGATCCCGCAACATGACGAAGTTGTTGCCATCAATGTTGTAGGCCATGGGCGTGACCAGTTTACCGCTAATATACAGGCTCTGGCTAGAGGCCACTACTGCTTTAGGCGTGCTTAACGCAGTGTTTTCCTGGCCATTGCTGACATAAGCCGTGTTAGGGGTCAGGCTAATACGGTTGCTGGCAGAATCAAAGGAAACCCCAAACTGTGCGGCCGTACCGTTTAAGACATAAGCCACATCGCGCAGCTTGACAAAGTTGTTGCCGTTGATGTTGTATGCTTTCAGATCCACGCTTCTGCCATCCACGGTAACGCTTTGCTTGCTCACTTTGGTAGAAAGATTAGCAGGCTGACGATAAATGGTAACGGTATACACCGTGGAAGCCCCACTGGTAGATCCATTGTAAACCGTGACCTTGAAGGTATTCAGGCCTTCGGCTAGGGTCAGATAATAAGACCAGTCGTTGGCATCCCGTTTATATCCGGAGATATAGACCAGGGCATTTTTATTGTCGGTTTCCGGATAGAAGGAAACATATTGCGCAGAATTGCTTAAGTTCAAGGTGTAATTCAGCCGATCCGTGGCAAAGGTGGGGTTCAGTGCAGCTTCGCTGCCGTTATAAACTTTCACCTTCAACCCGTCTAAGCCGAGGCTGGTTTTGCTGGAACCGTAATTCAGGGTCAGCGTATACTCTGCCATATCTTTACAGTTTTCTGCGATAACCAGGATGTCATATTCGCTTTTCCCAGCGGAAAGATAGGTTTCCAGGTAATCGTCAGTCAACAGCTTGTTGTTGATCAGCACATAAGCTTTGCTGTCAAAGGATTCTGCATAGATGCGTACCTTATCATAATTGTTTTCCGGGATGGTAGCGCTGTAATCCTCGTGGGAGTAGACGAATTCGGGATTCAGTTCTACATCTTCCCATTTAGAAGAGGAGCTCTGGTATTTGACCTTCAGGGAATCCAAGTCTTTGTCGGTGTTATCGTTAGAATCACCCAGGTAGAAATAGAGGGTATAGGTGCCGACCAAATCGTCGTCCTCTTCAACAGTGATCACATGCTTTTCCCCGTTCTTGTTGATGGAGAGCCCTTCCCAGTTGCCGTCGCTGTTGACGCTGGTGTTATCGTCAATATAGACGTCATAATCCCGATCCGCAGCGTCGGCCCGGACATAAATGTCGGTGATGCCGTCAGCCAGGAATACGTAGTAGGTGTCGATTTCCGGATCAAACTCAGGATAAATATCCAAAGCTTCGCCCTTGCTCTTTTCTTCGCTGACCAAGAGGTCGTCCAAAGCGCTGTTGCCATAATCGCTCTGTTCGCGTTCAACATTCAGAACGTACAAGGCATACTCGTCTTCATATTCCAACTCGATTTTAATTTCCGTTACTTTGGCGTTCAGCTGGATTTCGTAGTCATCCCAGTATTTGGCTTTGACTACACTACCGTTGATGGTCACGTCAACGTCATCTTCAACAGGTTCCAACATCAGGGCTAAAGCGCTGGTATCGTCGTTTGCCCGAATATAAATGTCATATTCATATTCATCGGATTCGAATTCGCCGTTGAGCAGGTCGTCATCATCAGCGCCATATACTTTCAGGTTATCCAACAGTTCGCTATTGCCACGCTTCAATTTCAGGGTGTATGTTTTAAAGGTATCCCCATCTTCAGCAGTGACTTCAATGGTGATGGTGTAGGAATCCGCCTTATCATCGAGGGTAAGAAGTTCTTTCCGTTCACTGTAGGTGCAGTTCTTATCCGTGGTGATTTCCATTTCTGCATCGCTGTCGCTGGTTTCGAAAACCAGGTCAACTTCATCGGAGTTCATTGGAATGGTTACGGTCATGTTTCTCTGAATGGTGATGTCTTTATCATTGACGATTACTGCATCCAGAGTTGCGTCGTCGGATTTGGCTGCCAGCGCCGGCATAGCGCAGAACAGGATAGCAAAACAGACGAACATAGCCAGCAGTGTTTTTTTCATTTGTTATCTTCCCCCTTTTTCATATATCTGCTGATGCTAACTTTATTATACCGCATCCCGCTTTGCTCTGCAAGGGAACAACAGCGAATTCACGTTTTCATCAGCTTTTTTGAGCAGGAAATTTTTTCCAATGAACAGTGGAAAAAAGACTTGCATCTGGCTTTTTCTCATGATATAATAACGAAGCATGATTATGGGTCGGTCCGCTGCCAGAACACTGGGAATGAACGGTCGACGAATAAGGAGGATTTTTTCATGAGCAATATTCTCGATGTTCTGGAACAGGAACAAATGAAATCTGACGTGCCGGCTTTGCGTCCTGGCGATACGGTTGCTGTCCATGTAAAGGTCGTTGAAGGTACCCGTGAACGTATTCAGGTATTTGAAGGCCTTGTGATTAAGATTAAGGGCGGCGGTATCCGGGAAACCTTTACGGTTCGTCGTGTTGCTTATGGTGTGGGCGTTGAACGTACTTTCCCTGTGCATTCTCCCCGTATCGACAAAATTGTGGTGAAAAGACATGGTAAGGTTCGCCGCGCTAAGCTGTATTACCTGCGTAACCTCACCGGTAAAGCGGCTCGTATTAAGGAAGTCCGCCGTTAAACAGCGCATAAAATCCGCCGGACAAAAGGCGGATTTTTTGTTGGCAAAGTTACTATCTTATGGTATAATACTTCTGTTCAGGTAATTTTTTAATTTTTTTTGGAGGATTGAACGTATGATCAATGTGAACGATTTCAAAACCGGTGTTTCCGTAGAGATCGATGGCGATGCTTGCGTCGTGGTGGAATTCCAGCATGTGAAGCCCGGCAAGGGTTCTGCTTTCGTCCGCACCAAGATGCGTAATACCCGTACCGGCGCAGTCATCGAGCAGACTTTCAATGCCGGCGTCAAGCTGCCCAAGGCGCATCTGGATCATCGTGAAATGCAGTACCTCTACAAGGACGGCGAGTTCTATGTGGTCATGGATACTGAGAATTACGAACAGGTTTCTTTAACAGAAGAGCAAATGGGGACCAACAGCAAATGGCTGAAAGAAAACATGGTTCTTTCCGTCCTCTTCTTCAAAGGCGCAATCATTGGCGTTGATCTCCCCACCAATGTGGAGCTGGAAGTTGTGGAAACTGAGCCTGGGATTAAGGGCGATACCGCTTCTGGCGGCAACAAGCCCGCTACCTTGGAAACCGGCGCCGTGGTTCGTGTCCCGTTCTTTATCAACGTGGGGGATCGGATTAAAGTCAATACCACCACTGGGGATTATATTGAACGTTGTAAATAATTTTTGGATTTTCTCATATACTAACAGAGTTTATGCTTGTAGGTTGCGGGATGAAAATGAAAGGAGGCTTTTCACATGAAAGATCTGCAAAAGAAGGTGGCTTATTTACAGGGTCTTGCTGAAGGTATGGATCTGGATCATTCCAAAGAAGGTAAGCTGATTGGGGAAATTCTCGGTGTTTTAGAAAGTATGTCCGATTATATTGCTTATCTCCAACAGCAGCAGGAAGATCTGGAAGATTATCTGGAAAGTGTGGACAGCGATCTTTCTGATCTGGAAGACGAAGTGTTTGGGGATGAAGATGATGAGGACGAGGATGAAGATGACGACGTAGATGAGGAT
>CAKRYM010000151.1 GCA_934427095.1 uncultured Bacillota bacterium
AACCGCGAAGAAAAGCATTTCCTTGGATTCGTAGAATTTATAGAATGAGCCTTTCGCGATGCCGACCGCCTTCGTCAACTGATCCACGGAGGTTTTCTTCATCCCCAGCGTGACAGCACAGCGCCGCGTTTCCTTCAGCAACGCCTTGCGGAGCTGCTCAGTCTCGTAATCGGTAAAAGCCAAGGTCGCACCCTCCCTGAAATATGACCGTTTCGGTTCTTCTGGTCATATTATACCGCGCTTTTTTCTGGTTTGCAAGGGGTGTAGAGAAAAACATACTCATTTTAACAAAAAAACTATTTTCCCTTAACGCATTATTTCCGGAAGGCGCTCCTCTTCCTTCGGCAAAGAACTGCACCCCCTCAAATCAGGAACTGCACCCCCTCTAAACCGTAGTTGCACCCCCTTAACGGGTTTCTATCAAGATTACGGTTCTTTCTTTTTGCGCACAAGCCTTTACTCTGACCTTCTCGCGTTTAGTTTTTTCTGGCCGGCTTCACGTTTACATCCGGGCGAATGGTACCGTCGATTTCCCCATGCTCCTGCTCAAAGCTTTTGATGCTTTCCCGAATCAGCACCAGAATATGACTGTTGACGGAACGCCCTTCATAGTCAGCCACAAAACCAAGCTTCTTTAGCATTTCTTCCTCAATGCGAATGGACACGCTCTTGATCGCCATAAAATCACCTCAATAGATATATTGTGTGTTTTCTTATTTGATTTCCTGTTCTAGCGCGTCAAACTCCGGCGTGGAAAAGAATTCTCCTAAGGTGATTTCTAAGCCATCGCACAACTTTTTGATGGTAACGGTTCCCGGATTCTTGCTTTCTCCGTTCAGAATGCTTTTGATTGTTGATTCAGCCACACCGCTTGTATGACATAGCTTGATGACGGACAGCTTTTTTTCTCGACAAAGGGCAAGAATACGCTCTCTCACTGCCTCGCCAATGTCCATAGGTATCACCTCGATTCTACTTTGATGATACCAACAATATTTTAAAAAGATTAACCCTTTTGGGTTAAAATAACGCAAAAGGGTTGGGAAAAGCGAATTTTGTTCTTTTCTTTCTATTTGATTTCCTGTTCTAATTCGTCAAACTCCGGCGTGGAAAAGAACTCTCCTAAGGTGATTTCTAAGCCATCGCACAGCTTTTTGATGGTGACGGTTCCCGGATTTTTGCTTTCTCCGTTCAGAATGCTTTTGATTGTGGCCTGGGGCACAGCGGCAAGATTGCTCAAACCGTTGGGCGTTAGGTTGCGTTCCGTGCACAGTTGTTTAATTCGGAAGGCAATCGCTTCCCGTGTATCCATAGCCTACTCCTTAGTGACATATCGTCTTTCCTTTATGATATGTCATTCTGGATTTCTATATTAGTGATGTTTCACTAACTCGGAAAAATGTGGTAATATAGTGATATATCACTAATATAGGAGCGGTGAACAATGGAAAAGATCAAGACTTGCTGTGTCACGGGGCATCGGGATATCCCGCTGGAACAGGTGGACAGAATTCGTGAAATACTGCGCCGGGAAATTTTCGCAGCCATGGAAGAGGGCTACACCCATTTTATCAGCGGGTTTGCCTCCGGAGCGGATTTGCTCTTTGCGGACATTGTGGCAGAACAAAAAGGGCGCTATCCCATCACCCTGGAAGCAGCCATTCCCTATCCCGGCCGCATGAAAACACCGGATCAGACCTTCCAACGGCTGATCCGGTGCTGTGACGTGGTGAAAATTCACGCGGATCTGTATGATAAAGGCTGCTATATGCGGCGAAACCGCTATATGGTGGATCAGTCCCAGCGGGTGATTGCCGTCTATGACGGTCGGCCTGGGGGCGGCACCGCCGCTACCGTCCGGTACGCCAAGGGAAAAGAGATCCGAGTCCTCTGGGTGGAATGAAGCATGGCGGGCGTTTCCTATAACGCAGGATGCAGAATAAAGAAAAGAAAAACCGCTCAGACTATGGTTATCTTAACAAAGGAGTGGGATTTCCATGATTGAGCAAGACACCATCAAATTATTACGGGAATGCGACGCCGGGGTGAAAATGGGGGTTAGCGCCATTGACGACGTCCTGGATCAGGTAGAAAGTCCAAATCTCAAGGCAAAGCTTTCCACCTGCAAAAAGGAACACGAACATCTGAAACAGGAGATCCATGGCTTGTTGGATCAATACCACGACGAAGGGAAAGAACCCAATACCGTGGCCAAGGGCATGTCCTGGGTGAAAACCAATCTGAAAATGGGCATGGATAATTCCGATCAGACCATTGCGGATTTGATGACTGACGGCTGCAATATGGGGGTAAAATCTTTGAACCGGTATTTGAACCAGTATGAGGCGGCGGATGAAGTGTCCAAGGATATTGCCAAACGCCTGATTCATCTAGAAGCCCAGCTGGCCGTAGATATTCGCGCATTTCTATAATGAAGAAAACAACATCACCTTCCGACTTTGCGCCGCTGAAGGTGATGTTGTCATATGCCCCTAATTCAGCAGATAAATAGCGAAATTCAAATACCCGGCAAAGGTAACCCAAAGCAAATAGGGCAAGAGCAACAGCCCCGCGGCTTTTCCAAGGCCGCAAAAGTAGCCATCCCCCCTTGGGATAACCAGGCGGAAAGAGCCCCCACCAGCAAGGGAATGGCCAAACAAATCAGCAATGTTTTTGGTTTTTTCTGCAAAAGAATCACCTCCTCTTCCCCAGTTTATGCCGAAAAAAAGGGAGGCAAACATAGGCCAGGGGAAAAAGCAGACTACTAAGGCCCGAGAGGAGGAGAATCGTCTCCCTTGTCAAAATACTTTAGAAGCAGTGGATCTTTACCTTTGCCAAATGCCAGGGAAAGCAGGTGAATGGCATGTTGAATGACCCTATGCAGCAGCCTCTGGTTTGCGTGGATATTTTTGACCAAGTGGTCGGGGAAGCCAGCAAAGCCGCTTGCCATGAACGGCCCTTGCTGCACCGGGCTTTTTCTGTTTTTCTGTATAGCGAAAAGGGCCTGCTGTTGCAGCGCCGGGCTTTGGAAAAATATCATTCCGGCGGTTTGTGGACCAATGCTTGCTGCTCTCATCCGCGGCCTACGGAAACCTTGGCAGAAGCCGTAGAGCGGGGCCTAAGGGATGAGCTGGGGATCACAGCCCCTTGTAAGGAAATCGCTTCCTTTGTGTATTACCATGCCTTTGGCCCGAATTTATACGAATATGAGTATGACCATGTTTTCCTGGGGAAATGTACCGCTCCCCTTAAGCCTAATCCTGCGGAAATTATGGAAATCGCCTGGGTTAAGCCGGATGTGTTGGCCAGAAAGCTACAGGAGAGGCCGGAGCAGTTTACCGTGTGGTTTTTGACTGCCGCCCCTTTGGTATTAAAGGCCTTGGCCCAGCAGCCATAACGGGTCATTTTGGGCTGGCTTCGTCTTTTTTTCGCCTAAATCTATCCCTTAAGGGGAGTGGATTTAGGCGATTTTTGTTTCCTTTTGGTGAAAAATGGATGAATTGCAACATACCCCTTTTGTGTTGACAGAAAACATGGTATGATGCAAATAAGAAGGAAAAGAATATCCCCCTGGGATTAACTCAGGGGCGGGAAAAGAAAGGATATTCCCATGCGAAAGTTTTTGATTTTAAGTTGTAATACCGGTCAGGGCCATAATTCCTGCGCCCAGGCCTTAAAAGAAGATATCGAAGCCCAGGGGGATGTTTGCGCCATTCAGGATACCCTGGCCTTTATTTCCAAGGAGTTTTCGGAATTCGTCTGCACCTGGTTTGTGCGATTGTATCGGCATGCGCCGGGTTTTTGGAAAAAGGGCTATGCCTTTTCCGAAAAGCATGCGGGGTTGATGAAGGACGCGGCTAAGGTATTCCATGCCCTGCTCAGGGGCGGGGATAAGCTCTTGGCTTGTATTCAGGAGGGGGATTATGACGTGGTGATTTGCACTCATGATTTCTCCGCCATTATGCTCACCCAGGTATTGGACAAATGCCCGCCCAATCTGCGCACCGCCTTTGTGGCTACGGATTATACCTGCTACCCCGGGATAGAACAAAGCCACTTGGATTATTATTTCGTACCAGCCCAGTCTGTGGCGCAAATTTACGCTTCCCGTTTTGCACCGGGTACGAAGATTTTTCCCTCCGGCATCCCGGTGCGCCGCAGCATACGCCAGGGGGAAGGTCCCTTCCGCGCCAGAGAGAAACTG
>CAKRYM010000152.1 GCA_934427095.1 uncultured Bacillota bacterium
CACCCAAGGTGGGCCCAACGGTAGATTTAGACAATACCGTCAGATTTACCGGCAAAGAGCCGCCACGCAACAGGGCGGCGGTATCAGCAGCTTCTTCATATGTAGTAAAGCTACCGGAAATCGCGGCCACACCACCGGAAATAGGCTGGCTAACCACAGGATCACTTACCAGCTGATCATCCAAATAAATACTAATAACTTGTCCGTTATATTTCGTAGTAATATCGTAGAAAATATCAGCACCTTCGCTGTTAAACTCAAGGACAACTTCATTTTGTTTATTAGGCATGGCAGCGCTATTAATCTGCGCATAAGCATCGTCTAAGTAAGCGCCGGTGAGCAACACCGTACCATCAGGAGCTCTAAATTCCAATCTTGCTGTTTTACCAATGAGCTCAATTGCAGATTCAGGGTCATCAATGCCTGCCAATTCAACAATAATACGGTCTTCCCCTTCTTGCTGAATAATCGGCTCACTTACCCCAAGCTCATTGACTCGATTATTCAGCACGTCCACCAGTTGATTCATATCTTCTTTGGTAAGCGTTTCCCCTTCATCAGGAATCGCCTGTAAGGTTACACTAGCCCCACCCTGGAGATCAAGCCCCAGATTCATGTTTTCTTTGATAGGGGCGACAGAAAAAATAGCTGCTAAAACAATAACCACTAAAACGCTCAGCAGCTTGACCCCGCTTCGGTTCTTCATCTTCACTCCTCCTAAAAATACGTAAAAATCCTAACCGTATTATTATACCTCTTCTCCACTCTTCTTGTCAAATTTTTAGCGGACAAAAAAAATAGGCCAAAGGCCTATTTTTCTTCTTCAGGTTTGCTTTCGTTTTTATCGATTTGTGGTTCAGGTACCATGTTGCTATTATGCTTTCCACCAATGGAAGACTTCAGCAACTCAATTTCACATTTCTCAGAAATACGTACCCATACCGTGTGTTCCTTAATACGGGTAATAGAACCAAGAATACCACCGGCGGTGAAGATTTCATCCCCCACATTCAAAGAGGACATCAGAGCCTCCCGCTCTTTCTTCTGTTTACGCTGCGGACGAATAAGCAGGAACCAGAACAACAGGACAATAAATAAGACGTAAATGATTGTACCCATTGCACCGATGCCAGTTGCGCCAGCTGCTGTCGTAGTTGCAAAAACAGAGTTAAGCATGTGTACACCACCTAATCAATATTTTAACAAATTTGGCAGGGGCAGAAGGAATCGAACCCTCAACCAACGGATTTGGAGTCCGCTACTCTACCAATTGAGCTATACCCCTAAGACGAAAATGATTATAACAAATCCGTCATAGAAAAGTCAAGCATAGATTCGAAATTAATTGATTATGTCTATCCTATTCGTAGAAACGATTAGATTGATAAAATTTCCTTACGACAAATCAGCGGCTGCGCGATCGGTAAATCAACATCTGCTTCAGCCCAAAGGACCTCCCTAGGATGTCGGGCAGCATCTACACAATTGCCAGCTTCATCATACAAAGCTTTAACCTTTATCCTCGGGGTTTCTCCATTTGGTAAAAGAATTTCTAACAAGTCTCCTACCTGAAAATAGTTTCGTTGCTCCATGCGAATGCGTCCATCTTTTGTTGCATAAGCAACTGCAACAAAATCGTAATTGCGCACATAGTTACCGCTCTGATAACGAAAAGCTTCCGCATCAGGCGGTCCCCCAACGAAATTTTCTGTGTATTGCCGATTGCTGATTTTCGCGAATTCTTCCATCTGCTTAACACAAAATTCAGCAGAAAAATTGCCCGCCAAAGCCGCGTCGATTCCCTGCCGATACGCTCTGGTTACAGCGGCAACATAATAGGCACTTTTATTGCGGCCTTCAATTTTCCAAGAATCCACCCCTAATTCCAAAAGCTCTGGAATACGGCGGAAAAGACAAAGATCCCGACTATTGAGAATATACCCACCACGGGTATCGTCTTCTAAGGGGAAATATTGTCCTGGCCTTTTTTCTTCCACCAGGGCATATTTCCAACGGCAAGGTTGACTACAATCTCCCAAATTGGCAGAACGACCAGTGAGATAATTACTTAAGAGACAACGCCCAGAATAAGAAACGCAAATTGCCCCGTGAACAAAAAGCTCTGTTTCGAGGCCACCTTTTTCCTGAATCTCAGCTACCTCATTTAAATCAAGCTCTCTAGCTAAGACAAGACGAGAGGCTCCACGCTCACGCCAAAATTGCGCCGTAAGCCAATTGGTATTATTGGCCTGCGTGCTAATATGAATCGGTATATGGGGCAAATATTGCTTCGCTAAGGTAAAGACACCAGGGTCAGAAATAATTACGCCATGAGGCTTTATTTCTGCGATTTGCGCAAGAAAAGCGGGCAAGCGTTCAATATCCTGATTATGGGCAAACACATTCAAGGCTAAGTAGAGCTTTTTGCCTAAAGTATTGGCTAAAGTAACCCCTTGCCGCAACTCTTCCAAGCCCATTCCAGCCGTTGTGCGTAGGGACCATTCCCCCGCCCCAACATAAGCAGCATCTGCCCCGTAAGCATAAGCAAAAGCTAGTTTTTCTAAATCGCCAGCTGGCGCCAGCAGTTCAGGCCGCTTATTCAGTCTGATCACCTTCATGATAAGTTTCGTGTTCTTCCAGAGTCACACTAAAGCGACTGGTTCCATCGGTCCGAGCGCGGAAATAAAGGTATTCCGATTCTTCTGGTTCCACCGCAGCAGTCAAGGAAGCCAGCCCAGGGCTACAAATTGGTCCAGCAGGTAGACCAGTATACATATAAGTATTATACGGGCTATCAATTTCCAAATCGCTGTTCAACAGAATACTTCTTTTTTCCTCCAGGAGAAATTGAACCGTAGCACAAGACCCAAGTACCATACCGTTGTCAATTCGTTTATAAAAGATTCCAGCAATGATTGGGCGTTCGCTATCTGTCTTGGTTTCCATCTCCACAATAGAGGCCATAGTAACCAATTCATAAGTAGAATACTGGGAGTTTGCCGCTTTTTCTGCTAAACCGTTTTCCTCCCAAACGGTTTGAAATTGGGCCAACAGCATATCAATAATTTCATCTTCCGTAGCATCAGCGCTAATCATATAGGTATCAGGGAAGAGAAAGCCATCTAAGCGATTGCCTGGCTCAACAACATTTTCTTGGGCGGGAATATAGTCATACTGACTAAAATCCCCATTGGCAGCATAATCCAGGTAACCTTCCATGGTGCCTAAGCCGCTATCCACTAATGTTTGGAAAATTTCCGTTGCTTTCAGGCCTTCGATAATGGTTACTCTAATCTCATTTCCGCTATACCCACCGGTAAGAAGAGTATCGCAAACTTCACCTAAAGACCAGGACCCAGCAGCAAAGGTAAAGATACCCGCCCGGAATTGCTGATCAACATGCTTTTGCTTAGCATAGAGTTTAAACACCTCAGCATTTTGTACTAATCCTGCTTCTTCTAATTGGGCAGCAATACTAGAAGTAGAGCTACCTTCTGCAATTTCCAATTCTACATCCGCAGTGATTTCTGTATCAGAGGTAAAGCGATAGGCAGCAAACATGGCCGCCAACACAATCACCAGTAAAATAATTAGCAACGTTATGACAAACTTTCTCACAGCACGACCTCCTTCGGGAATTTAGAACATTATACTACAAATCCCCAAAAATGAAAATAGAAAAGAAACTGTTTTATACAGTTTCTTTTCTCAAAACAGCGCTGTTTAATTGCTGTATTCGCCACTTTCATAATAATCTGCCACTTTTTCCCATTCCTCATCATCTTCAATATCAAAAAAGACGTCTTCGCCGTTTTCATCCTTTCCTAGACGCATAATCACGGCTTCATCCATTTCTGCTTCGCTTTGGGGAATAAGAACAGCATAACTTGCGCCATCTACATCTAAAAAACATTCCACAGCAAAGTCGATTTCTTTACCATCCTCATCAATTAACGTTAAAATATCTGCCATGTTCATTTCCTTTCCCAAGCATTGTATTTACCGACGGAGAGAAAGTTGATCCAAATACCCTTGCAATACATATACCGCGGCCATTTTATCAATCACTTGTTTTCTTTTTTTTCTGGAAACATCTGCTTCCAATAAATATTTTTCTGCCGCTACAGTGGAAAGCCGCTCATCCCGATAAATAACCGGTAGATGAAAAGCGCCTTCACAAGC
>CAKRYM010000153.1 GCA_934427095.1 uncultured Bacillota bacterium
CCATTGGCGGGAACAGAGTCAATTATGGTGTCAATACCATTGGCGGTGTTCGACGCGATATTAACCATGAAGAAATTGCATTGATCAAAAGTATGTTAGATTTCTTAACAGATGAGATCAAGTACTTTGAAGAAGTGGTTATGACTGATACGACATTAGCGGCAAGAATGAGTGGGATTGGACAATTAAGCCAAGCAGATGCACGAAAATTAGGTGCGGTAGGTCCGGTAGCAAGGGCCTCCGGTCTTGCAGATGATGTTCGTGCCATTGACCCTTATGCCGCTTATGGAGATATCCCCTTTGAAACGGTTACAGACGATCATTGTGATATTTGGGGTCGTGCTATTGTACGCGTAAAAGAAATGCTAGTCAGCATTGATATTCTTCGTTATGCGATCGAGAATTTACCTGACTCAACTCTTGCTGTTCGAGTCCCAAGAAAGGTACCTGCTGGGGTTGCCTTTGCCAGAACCGAAGCCCCTAGGGGAGAAAATACGCATTATATTCGAAGCAATGGTACAGATAAGCCGGATCGTGCCCATTTTAGGGCTCCGTCAGAAGCCAACTGGCATTGTATGGCCCATATGTTGGAAGGGGATTTTCTAGCAGACGTACCCATCATTATTGCTTCTATTGATCCATGCTATTCCTGTACAGACCGGGCTATTGTCCTACAGGATATCCATAGCGGTAGCCAAAAAGTAATGGATTGGAATGGCTTACGGAGGTATAGTATTGCCTTTTATCAGCAGCGTGGTTTTGACGAGGCTAAGCTCCGTTTGCGTAAACAGGAATAAAACAGAATTCCGGAGGACGTGATATGTTCGTTGGATTGTTGCACATTTTGGTTTTCCCGGGAATGCTGTTTCTGATATGCTTCAGCATGGTTTTGGCCTATATGGATCGGCGTATTTACGCCAGATTGCAAAACCGTAAAGGCCCAAAATGGTATCAGCCTTTGGCTGATTTTCTGAAGCTACTTGGCAAAGAAAGCATTGTCCCCGAGCATGCTTATCGGCAAATCTTTCTCGCCGCACCACTGGTTGCTTTCGCAGCAGTGGTTACGGCTTATTTCTACATACCTCTTTGGTCTTCTTCTGCCTTGTATCAATTCAAGGGAGACCTTATTGTGGTATTATACTTGCTGATTATTCCTACCCTTTGTTTTTCCCTTGGCGGTTGGTATTCTACTAGTGCCTACGCTACACTTGGGGCTGTTCGTGCCTTGACGCAACTGTTCTCTTATGAGGTTTCTCTATATATGGCGTTTTTATCTCCGGCACTGCTTGCAAACAGCTGGTCTATTAGTGAAATTTCCGCCTACTATATACAGCATCCTCTCTATATTTTAATCAATCTTCCTGCTTTTGCTGTGGCTATTCTTGCTTGCCAAGGCAAATTAGAGAGAGTTCCCTTTGATTTACCAGAAGCAGAAACAGAATTGGTCAGCGGGCCATTTGTAGAATATTCTGGATTACATTATGCCATCTTTCGTCTAAGCCAGGATTGTCAAATGACTGTGGTCATCTCTTTGTTGGTCGCAGTTTTTATCCCTATTCATTTTGCTATCCCATTTTTTGATTTCTTTTTGTATCTTCTAAAAGTTGTTTTCATCTTATTCATTATGTGTATCCTACGTACAGTAATGGCTAGAATACGCATTGATCAGATGATGAATTTCTGTTGGAAATATTTAGCCCCTGTAGCAATGCTCCAAATTATTGTTAATCTGCTTCTGAAAGGAGTGCTGGTTTAATGGGGAAAATTCCTGGTAAAATTACTGGCCTAACGTTAAAGCATTTATTCAAAAAGCCAGCAACCATTGCCTATCCAGAAGGTAAACTGGAAATTGCTCCTGACTATCATGGGAAAATTACCTATGATCATACCAATTGTATTGGGTGCCGGCTTTGTATGAAAGACTGTCCCGCTGGCGCTATCCGTATTTTAGAAGAAGTAGTAGATGGGGAAAAGTTTTTTCAATGCCAATTAAATTATGGACGTTGCTTGTTTTGTGGCCAATGTGTGGAAAGCTGCAAAAAAGGTTGTCTCTCCTTTGTCAATCAGATTGAGTTAGGCTGCTTGACAAAGGAGGAGTTGACGAAAATTATGGAATGAACTGGAAACAAGAATTAACCCACTGGTTTACGAAATATCATAAAATAAGCATCTTGGGCGTAGGCTCTGTGTTATGTGGCGATGATGCGGCGGGAATGTTATTAATTGACGCCTTAATAGAAAAAAAATTGCCAGAAAATAGAATACAGCTATTGGCAGGCAGTACCGCGCCAGAAAATTTTAGTGGCGTGATTAAGGCCTTTTCTCCGGATCTATTGCTTATTGTTGATGCAGTGTTTTGTCATAAACCAATTGGGGAAATCCATATCATTGATCAACAGGCAATTGGCGGGGCAGATTTTTCCACACATATGCTGCCCCTTCCTATTTTGATGCAGTATTTACAGCAAGAAACCGGAGCGGAAACCAAAATCCTCGGAGTGCAACCTGGGCAAACAGAATTTGCCACTGAACCCTGCCAAACAATCCGTCAGGCCGTAGAAGAATTAGCGAACCATATTGCTACATTAGTGCATTGATTTAAAAAGAAAAGATATGGGAGGGTAGGGGATTGAAACGATCGGCAGGGATATTAATGCCCATTTTTGCCCTTCCTTCTGCACATGGGATTGGAACGCTGGGGGAACCTGCCTTCAATTTCATTGATTTTTTGGTTGAAGCCGGGCAAAGTTGGTGGCAAATTTTACCTCTAGGCCCCACTGGATTTGGCAACTCTCCCTACCAGTGTCTTTCTTCCTGGGCAGGTAATCCAAATCTTATTGATTTACCACAATTAGCACAACAAGGCCTTTTCTGCAAACATGAGCTTAGTGCTTGTGTTTATCCTAAACAGCCCCAAGGTAAAATTGATTATCAATGGCTAAGGCAAAACAAAACGTCCCGATTAAATCAGGCAGCCCAACGTCTTTGGAATACGGAAAAGGTAGAAATTCAACGATT
This sequence comes from uncultured Bacillota bacterium, assembly GCA_934427095.1. Taxonomy (GTDB): domain Bacteria; phylum Bacillota; class Dehalobacteriia; order UBA4068; family UBA4068; genus RGIG3155. Next base: position 3,019 of record CAKRYM010000153.1, read on the forward strand.
TATTGACGCGCATCCCCAAGTACAAACTTATGCCATCTATGCGGCAATAAAGCTAGATCAACAGGAAAAACCCTGGTTTCAATGGAATGATGCTGATTTACAGGCATACAAGCCTAAGGCAGTTACCCAAGCTATAGGGCGCTTAGAACAAGAAATACAGGTACAATATACCATCCAATATCTCTTTTTCCAGCAATGGCAACAACTGCATCAGTACGCTCAAAAGAAGGGGATAGGCATAATCGGAGATTTGCCAATTTATACCGCACACGATTCTGCCGATGTATGGAGCGAGCGGGATATGTTTTGGTTGGATGAGAAGAATCAACCAACCTGTTTTGCAGGGGTAGGTCCTGATCAATTTTCTGCTACTGGGCAATTCTGGGGGAATCCACTATATCGCTGGGCAAAAATGAAAGAAAATGGCTATAGGTGGTGGATTGAACGAATACGGGGGCAAATCGATTTAGTTGATGCCCTCCGGTTGGATCATTTCCGCGGTTTTGCAGATTACTGGTGTATACCAAATACCGCTGAAAATGCGGCAGATGGGTATTGGGAAGCAGGGCCTGGGCTGGATTTTGTCACAAGGATAAAAGAATGGTTCAGTGGCACAGTTTTTATTGCGGAGGATTTAGGTTTCTTTCCGAAGCAGCAAAAGATTTGCTGGTTGATTCTGGCCTTCCTGGCATGAAAGTGTTGCAATTTGCCTTTGATGGAGACAGAAATAATTCTCATTTACCACATCAGCATAGGCAAAATACAATATGTTATACTGGCACACATGATAACCCGACGCTAAAACAATGGTTTTCCACGTTAACAACTGAACAAAAAAAGAATATTCAGAAATACGCTGGCCTTCATCCAGAGGAAGGTATAACTGCAGGATTAATCCGTTGCGGCATGAGTTCCGTTGCCCAGATCTTTATTTCACAATTACAGGACTGGATACCCAATTTAACGCTAGCAAGAACCAATTACCCCGGCACACAACAAGAAAACTGGTCCTGGCAAAGCCAAGAATCTGATTTCACAACTACGCTTGCACAAAAAATAAAAGAAATTACTTGGCGCTACGGGA
>CAKRYM010000154.1 GCA_934427095.1 uncultured Bacillota bacterium
TCCATTACCACGCCCAAAGGCAAGCAACGTTTAAAGACAATTTCTCCTTTTTCCTCAACTGGCACCTGCCGCATATTGCCCATGGACATAAAAACGCTGGTAGTGCCAAAATTATAACAATGATGATAAATATGATTCGTCCGAATGCTAGCTAGGTTGGTGATGCTCATGGATACATGAAATGGGCTGGCATCAATAACCTTTTTCGGTAAAAGACCCAATCTATCCATGAATTTTAGGATAGGGACACCAATGGAGAGTAAGCCGGGAATTTTCCCTAAGATACCAGCAACCTTATCTGTACTATTGGTAGCGCCTTCCTGAATATTTTTATCATAATACGCATCAATGCGTTCTTGCACCTTAAAAATATTATCATCCGGCTGAAAAAACATTTTGGACATGGTATTGTCATCCTCACCCGGCTTTAATACGACCATGCCAATACAAATCTCATTACGGTCATAAATGCGTCGCCCCACCACAAAGCGATTCAGGAAGGGAAATTCTACCAAGGTTTTCACATAGGCCGCTAAAATTAATGCCAAATGGCTAATGTGGCGTCCTTCTTTTCGTTTGGCATTAATATATTCATGCATGGGCGCGACAGGAATATCCAGGGTAATCATATTCATCGCGTCCGAACGTTCAGTCATAATATATGGTACAACGGTATAAATCAAGTCTGCTTTTTTGACTCTTTTGCCGTCTGGTCTCATTTTTTCCTCCATGAAAATATTGTTCACACAAAATGATAGGGGTATCATATGAAAAAATTATGAACCATAAATGAACAGCATAAAGCTGTGCTAAAAAAGTGTTAAGATTTTTTCATTTTTTAAAAGAAAAAGGCTGAAAGAAAAAAGTTCATCTTTGGTTCATTTATTCTATTTATTATGAATTGATTATATTTGTATTTATATTGACTTAACAATTTAAATGAATCCGATAAACATAAATTCATTTCATGAAGAGGAGCTTTATGAAAAAAAGGAAAAAACCGGCTATCCTGAATTTTGGCCATATTTTATTGGGTTGCCGGTTCGATGTGTGGATACGCTTATTAATTGAAAATCATTTTCATATTAGCCCCGCCTATATTCCGCAGGCGATTCTCATTACCTGTCTGTCCCTATTGCTTTTCCCCTTCGCATTAATTGAGCGATTAATCTTAGCCATCCCCATTCATAAACAAAAGCCGAAACAACCTTTGTTTATTTTAGGGCACTGGCGTAGCGGCACTACCTTTCTCCAAAACTTATTAAGTAAAGACCCGGATCATGGCTTTTTTGACCCGGTAAACACCATTACCATTAATAACGCCTGGTTGCTTAAGCCAATTTTAACCCCGCTGATCAAAAAACAGCTACCTACTGCACGCCCCATGGATAATATGGTTTATCAGCTGGATTTACCCATGGAAGAAGTTTATGCTTTAGCCAATACTTGTACCTTATCTTTTCTTCATCTGTTGACCTTTCCAGAGAATGTTCAGCGTTATTTGGACGCTACCTTTGTTGAAAGCCTCCCCCAAAAGGATAGACGGCGCTGGGAAAGAGCGTACAAATATTTGATCAAAAAGCAAACGTTTATTTGTAAAGGCAAACCGCTTATCCTGAAATCTCCCAGTAATACAGCAATCGCTGCAGAGCTTTATCACCTCTACCCTGACGCCTGTTTTCTACATATTCATCGGGACCCCTATGAGGTCATTGTTTCCACCATTTATACCCTGCAAAAAATTCTGGATACCATGGCCCTGCAAAACGATCATAAGGAACAGTTATTAGAAGACCTAACATTAACCTTATTTACGGATATCTTTACGCAGCTGTTCAAAGATATGGAAAAAATTCCGCCTGAGCAGTTCATGGAAATCAGCTATGAAGAATTTGAAAAGCAACCCCTAGAATATCTGGAAAAGATTTATGCCAAGTTTCACCTATCCGGATTTGAAAAAGCCAAACCTCGGTTTAAACAATACCTGGATGGACAAAAAAATTATAAAAAGAACCATTTGCGGATATCCCCTGCGTTGGTAGAGCGGATTAACAAGCAACTGGGATTCTATTTTACCCGTTACGGCTACGAAATGAAAGATCCTAATACATTTTCCCAGGAGGTCTAAGATGGACCATTTGGACAAACTAGAAAGCAAAAGCATTTATATTCTCAGAGAAGCTTACGCGGCTTTTGGCAATTTATGTATGCTTTGGTCGATTGGGAAAGATAGCACAGTGCTACTATGGTTAGCGAGAAAAGCCTTTCTTGGCCATGTGCCTTTCCCTCTGGTTCATATTGATACCCATTACAAAATTCCCGAGATGATTGAATATCGGGATAAATTAGCCATGGAATATGGTCTGTACATGGTTTATGGGGAAAACAAAGAAGCTTTGGAAAAAAAGCAGACGTTTCCTGATGGTAACGTTAGCCATGTGGAATGCTGCCGCCTGCTAAAAACCGAAGCGCTTACCCATACGTTAGACGGATCTTGGCCTCGTTACCGGTTAAATCTGCAAACCGGGAAATACGAAATAGATAGTAACCGGGAAATGTATACCGGCGTTATTGTTGGTGCAAGAGCGGATGAGGAAGGCAGCCGTTCTAAAGAACGTTATTTCTCGCCCAGAGATACACACAATGACTGGGATTTAGACGACCAGCCGCCGGAATTCTGGAATCAGTTCAAAACAGACTTTGCGCCCCATACCCATGTGCGTATTCATCCTTTATTGGACTGGACAGAGTTGAATGTCTGGGAATACATCGAGCGGGAAAACATTCCTACGGTTTCTCTTTATTACGATCAGGGAGACGGAACGCGCTACCGTTCTTTGGGTTGCGCCCCCTGTACCAAGCCCATCAAATCCACATCCAAGAATGTGCATGAAATTATTGAAGAATTAAAATCCGGCGCCTTAGCCAATATTGCAGAACGTAGCGGCCGGGCTCAGGATGCGGAAGACGGCGGTTTAGAAACCTTGCGCCGGAACGGTTACATGTAAACAGCGGAGAGCATAAACCCAAGAATACTCCACGGTGAGGTAACGATGGAACAATATCTAGACGAAATCATGAATGTGGTTATGGTTGGCCATGTTGACCACGGCAAAAGCACTGTCATTGGTCGGCTGTTGGCTGACACCAATTCCCTACCTGAAGGCAAGTTGGAAAAAGTCAGAGAAAATTGCAAACGGAATTCCAAGCCTTTTGAATATGCCTTTTTGCTGGACGCGTTAAAAAATGAACAGGCGCAAGGGATTACCATTGACACTGCGCGTTGCTTTTTCCAAACAGAAAAACGGCGTTACATCATCATCGACGCACCTGGGCATATTGAATTTTTGAAAAATATGGTGACCGGCGCTTCTCGTGCGGAAGCGGCGATGTTGGTAATCGACGCCTCTCGTGGCGTGGAGGAAAACACCCGACGTCACGGTTATTTCCTTTCCATGCTGGGGATTCGCCAGGTGGTTGTTCTAGTGAACAAAATGGATCTGGTAAATTATCAAGAAAAAGTTTTTGATGAGATCAAAGTACAATACACAGAATTTTTAAACAAGATCAATATTCAACCTAAAACCTTTATTCCTGTCAGCGGGGTCAAAGGGGATAACATTGCCAACCATTCCCCACATATGCCCTGGTATGAAGGATTAAATGTTTTAGAGCAATTAGATGATTTTTCTTCTGCGCTCCCTGGCGAAATGCAACCTTTGCGTATGCCGGTACAGGGCGTATATAAATTTACGGAAAATAACGATAGCCGGCGCATCATTGCTGGGACCATTGAAGCCGGCACCCTAAACCAGGGAGATGACATCGTCTTTTATCCTTCTGGGAAAAAGACCAAGGTAAAATCTCTGGAACGCTTTAACGATAGTACAGAACGGCCCTTTGTCTGTACAGAAGCCGCCTCTTTCACCATGGTTGATCAGATCTACGTCAAACGTGGGGAAATTGCTTGCCGGGTAGACGAACCGGAGCCATATGTAGGCGTGCGGATTAGAGTGAATTTGTTCTGGTTGGGTAAACAGCGACTGGATGTAGAAAAACACTATC
>CAKRYM010000155.1 GCA_934427095.1 uncultured Bacillota bacterium
ACCAAATAATGAATCCCCAGGTCTGCCCCTAAGGCCGCTAGGGCGGCTTGGGAATCTCCCTCATCGGTAATCATGACCTGAATGGTGGTTTTTCCAGGGGTGGTAGGAATATCGTCCTCCATCATAAAGCGGCGCAGGGCTTCCGGTTGCTGCAAAAAGAGCTCGTTTACCGGGCCGGTCAAGGTTAATTTCCCTTTTTCCAATAACGCCACGTTGCGGCAGATGGCGCGGATGACGGACATTTGATGGGTGACCACGATAATGGTGATCCCTAGCTCCTCATTGATTCGGCGTAGCAGGCGCAAAATGGAAGCGGTGACACCGGGGTCCAAGGCAGAGGTGGACTCATCGCTTAAGAGAATTTTCGGCTGCATGGAAAGGGCGCGGGCAATGGCAACCCGCTGTTTTTGGCCGCCGGAAAGCTGGGCGGGTTTCTGCTGCAATTTATCGGTGATGCCCATAATTTCCGCCAATTCTCTGACGCGAGTATCGATCTCTTTTTTGCTATATTTCCAACATTTCATGGGAAAACCGATGTTTTCATAAATGGTTTTCCGACTCATTAAGGGGAAATGCTGGAAAATCATGGCGATATCTTTCCGGTAATGGCGCAGGGCTTGTTTATCTAGGGATCCCACTTCCACACCATTCACCAAAATGCTGCCGGCATCATAGGTTTCCAAGCCATTTAAACAGCGGAGCAAGGTGCTTTTCCCAGCGCCGCTTTTTCCCACCAGGCCAAAAATATCCCCGTCCTCAATGGTGAGGCTGATATTTTCTAGTACGGTTAAATCCCCGAAAGCCTTATGTACATCACGTATTTCAATCATGGTTTACTCCTTGTATGAAAAGAACCCGGCAGGGAAGGCGTCCCTGCCGGGGTTGTATCCGTATAGATTATTCCACCGGTACATTGGCGCCGTTGGTATTTTCAATGACATATTTTTTGGCCGCATCAGAGGTATAGGCAGTGACCAGGTCTTTGGCCCACTGAGTATCCTGATCCTTGGCATTAACGCAAACGCCAAGGGCTTCGGAGGAGTGATCGATATAGTAAATCTGATTTTGCGTGGGGTCCAAACCAGCTTCTGCCATGGTATTGGAAGAACCGATATAAGCAGCGAATTCATCGGTGGAAGCATAAGCCACGTTCTTATCCATATAGACGAATTCGAAATTGTAGGGATTGTCCACGATATCAGCAATGCCGTAAAGATCTTTTTCTTCATCGGTCAGGGTAATCAGACCTGCTTCCTGCAAGGCCAAAAGATCCAGACTCTGATTGCTGGCATCATCGGCTACTTTGATGACGCCGCCGGCTTCTTTCAGCTCATCCAGGGAATCATAATGGTCGGAATAAATACCGCCGTAATAAAGGAAGCAGGGGGCAAGAAAGACGATATCCGTGCCGTTTTCTGCATTATACGTATCTAAGAAAGGCTTATGCTGATAGAAGTTGGCGTCAATGGAACCTTCGTCCAAGGCTACATTGGGGGTGAAATAATCGTCGAACATGACGATTTCCACTTCATAGCCCATTTCTTCCAGGGGAGCGACGGCAGCTTCCGCCATGATACGGGCAACAGGCTCAGTCCCAATGCGGAGGGTGGTTTTGGTATCCTGCACTTCTTCGGTGGCGTCCTCACCGCAGGCGGCAAAGGCAAAAAGAGCCACCAACAATAAAGCGATTACGACAAGTAGTTTTTGATGTTTCATTTGTTTTCTCCTTTTTTATGACAAAAGTAGCATGAAGTAAATCATAAACATAAAGCAAAATAAGTATAAGAGAAAAGGAGAAAAAAGTAAAATAGAATAGAAAAATAGAGAAAGCGCATTATCGGGAAATCAAATACTTACTCAGGCAAGACGGTGAAAGCAGGATCAGAAGCTGAGGATTAGGGAGAGATCTGCCAGAGAAAAAACAAAAAAAGGCAAAAGTGGCACTTTTTCGGCACTTCTTAGGCACTCCGCATGGGAAAAACGGTGGTATGCTGGTAACGTGGAAAGAAAAGGGCAGGAAGAACAAGGCAGGGAAAGAAGGTGAGAAGAGCGGATACACTGGAATTTATTGAAGAGAACCTGATGATACAGGACAAGGCCGGCAGGCTTACGCCATTAAAGTTCAACTCTTTGCAGCTACGGTTGTACCAAGAGATGGAACGCCAGCGAAGCATGGGGAAACCCGTGCGCATTATTATTTTAAAAGCGCGGCAAATCGGCTTTTCTACGGCCACGGCAGGAATTTTCTTCGCCCGGGCCGCTAACCTGGAAAATCATCGGGCCATGATTGTGGCGCACAAGGCAGATGCCTCCACCAATATTTTCAACAAAGCCAAGCTATTTTACGATTGTATGCCCAAAGAGAAACGGCCCATGAAACGGGCCAGCAATAGCAAGGAATTGATTTTTGAAAACCCGTCCAATAAGCAAGCGGAAAGGGAAGCGGACCCTGGGCTACGCTCTCGCATTGTCATTGAAACCGCAGGGAATAAGGACGCAGGGCGTAGCGCCACTAATCATGATTTACATCTGTCAGAGTTGGCCTTTTGGCCTTTTGCCAGAGAAACCCTGACTTCGCTGATGCAATCTGTACCCAATTTGCCGGAGACCACGGTGGTGATTGAAAGCACCGCCAACGGGGCTTCCGGCGCTTTTTATGAAGAATGGCAGCGAGCAGTGAAAGGAGAAAGCGCCTTTGTGCCGCTATTTTTCCCCTGGTGGGCGCATGCGGAATATCAGTTGCCAGTTACGGAAGAGATGCAGCTCAGCGGGGAAGAGCAGGAATTACAAGCCATATACGGCTTATCCTTGGAACAAATCGCCTGGCGGCGTTGGTGCATCAGCGCCAACTGCGGCGGGGATGAAGAAGTGTTCGCCCAAGAATACCCGGCCAACGATGAGGAGGCTTTTCTCCTCTCGGGACGGCCGGTTTTTGATTTGCGGAAATTGGCGGCTGCGGATAAAACAGCGCCCAAGCCGGAAAAAGGCCGGGTGGTTGAAGAACATGGCCGGGCGGTCTTTGTCCCGGGAAACGGGGAATATTTATACCTTTATGATAAGCCCAAACCTGGGGCGGAATATGTGATCGGTATTGACTCTGCCGCCGGAGAAAGAGACGGGGATCATTCCGCCATGGCGGTAATTGAAAAGGAAAGCATGCAGGTAGCGGCTTTCTGGCATGGGCATATTGACCCGGATTTGCTGGGCCAAGAGGCGGTGCTGTTGGCTAGGTATTACAATGGAGCCTTGCTGGTACCGGAAAGCAATAATCATGGTATTGCGGTGATTGGTGCCATACGCAGAGCCCATTATGGCCGCATTTACCGGCAAAGGGACCCGGACAGTGGGCGCTTAGGAGAACGCTGGGGGTTTTTGACCACAGCCAGAAGTAAACCTTTGGCTGTAAATGCCTTGGCCCGCTATATTCGGGAGGACAGCGCCAGGCTGAAGGACAAGGGGCTGATTCGAGAATGCATGGACTATACCTATGATGAAAAAGGGCATAGCAACGCCAGGGCCGGCGCCCATGACGATAGGGTAATGGCCATGGCCATTGCAGTTTACAGCGCAGAGGACGTGGGCAGAGGATCCAGGTTCCAAGAAGGGGACTGGGGGGAAATCTACGGCATTTGCGACACCACCGGATATTAAAAAGGAGGAAGGATATGGAAGAAAAGCAGTTGGAACTGATCAAATCCCGGATTCAATACGCAGAAGCGGACAGGGACGGGAAATACGGCGAATTGTGGCGGGATTGCGAAAGGCGATACCGGTCCCAGCCCGCTGGCCGGCGAGAGGGAAGCAATTTATTTGTGCCCCACACCTTTATGCAATGTGAGGTCATCAAGGCGCGGATCACGGAAAGTTTGTTCAGCACCAGGCCGTATCTGACGGTATTGCCC
>CAKRYM010000156.1 GCA_934427095.1 uncultured Bacillota bacterium
TGCGATGTAGCCAACATCTCGCACCGGAGCCAAAGAGGCTTTCTCAATTTTGCCTTTTTCTACAGGAATAGAAGCGTGGTAAGTCCCCTGTTCATAAATGAGATTGTAGCTATAATTGTTAAAACCATAATCCAATAAGGTCATAGAATCCTGGAAATGTTGATTTCGGTCTGGGCATCCTAACACGACACTGATTAATCGTAACCCATCTCTTTCTGCGGTGGCAACCAAATTTCTACCAGCTTCTGTGGTGTAGCCTGTTTTCAGCCCATCAGCGCCGTCGTACCATTTTAATAAACGATTGGTATTCCAAAGGGTTAAAAGATTTGGTTCCGGACGAAATTCATACTCATAAATTGAGGTGTAATCTAATATATTGGTATTTTCCAGTGCATACTGGGCTAATTTGCCCAAATCCTGGGCAGTGGTATAATGCTGCTCATCATGTAGACCATGGGGATTGACAAAATGCGTGCCGGTCATACCTAATTCACTGGCCTTGGCATTCATCATATCAATAAAATCAGCGTATGTGCCACCAACGAATTCTGCCATGGCATATGCTGCATCATTGCCACTTCCTACGGCAATGGCAATGAGCATTTCTTCCACAGTTCGTTGTTCGCCTTCATATAAATATACTTGCGATCCGCCCATGGATGCCGCTTCTTTACTGACCGAAACCATGTCTGTTAAGGCAATGGTGCCGTTTTCCACTGCTTCTAAGATTAGGGTCATGGTCATTAGCTTAGTAACACTAGCTGGGTAGCATTGCGCATCACTATTTTTTTCATATAACACGTTTCCTGTTGCCGCATCTAATAAAATGGCTGACGTACAATTTAACTCCAGTTCTGTATCGGCTTTGGCTGGACTTGCCTGGACAAGAAAAAGTAGCCCCAAAAGAATAAATAGGATCTTTTTCATCACGCAACCTCCTTTATGGGGCAATCTATGAGAAAAAGGACGAAAATATACATAAAATGGCCTAGGGTTAAGCGAAGGATGAAAGCTCCTTGCAGTAGCAATATTCTTTTCCGAACATGGCCAATTGTTGCGAATAAAAAACCGCCGTCTTTAAAGACGGCGGTTTGTCTGCAATACGCAGTTTAAAGGAAAATATATTTGAGGATGAAAAGCACTGCCAACACATACATCAGTGGGGAGACCTTTTTGCTCTTACCAGCTACTACATTAAGTAGAACATAGGAGATAACACCCATAGAGATCCCTTCTGAGATACTATAGAACATTGGCATAGCGATGATGGCGAGGTATGCTGGAATCGCTTCGGTCAGGTTGTCCAGTTCGAAGCGAATCTGCGTAACTGCGCCGACCATCAGGAATCCGACCATCAGCAGCGCGGGCGCAGTAGCAAAAGAGGGGATGGCAGTGAAAATTGGTGCAAACAGCGTTGAAAGCAAGAAAAGCACGCCAGTAACCAGCGCGGTCAGACCTGTACGGCCGCCAGCAGCAACACCAGCGGCAGATTCGACGAAGGTGGTAGTAGTGGAAGTACCGAGCACAGCACCTGCTGAGGTTGCAATTGCATCGGATAGCAGCGCGGGCTTAATGCGCGGTAGTTTGCCATCCTTGTCCAACATGTCTGCCTTTGTGGCCACGCCAATCAGTGTGCCGAGGGTATCAAAGATATCCACAAACAGGAAAGAGAATACGACAACAATGAAGTTTACGATACCAATGGTGTTGAAATCCACGTTGAAGCATTGGCCAAAGGTTAAGCCAAGTTTTGTAAAATCAGTCATACCAAAAGTAGGGAACAGCGAATAGAAGCCAGCTTCCACATCTGGCACATACAGGCCGGCTACTTGGCACAGCATACCGATGATCCATGTCAGCAGGATACCAAACAGAATCGCGCCCTTGACTTTATGAATATACAGCCCAGCGGTAATAAACACCCCTACCAGCGCCAGTAATGCACAGATGCCAGAGGTATGGAAATTATCAGTGAAGCTTGTGATGGTGACGAGTGTCGAAGAGTCAACCGATAACCCAGCGTTTTGCAGGCCGATGAAGGCGATGAATAGGCCGATGCCTACGGAAACACCTTTCTTGAGTGTCAGCGGGATGGCATTAAAAATCGCTTCACGCACATTAGTCAGGGACAGCACGATAAAAATTAAGCCTTCAATGAATACTGCTAGTAAAGCCACCTGCCAGCTATAACCATAGGCGGCGACGACAGTGTATGCCATAAAAGCGTTCAACCCCATACCGGCCGATAAAGCAAAGGGCAGATTGGCCATAAATGCCATGCACACGGTGCCAAGGAAGGATGCCAATGCAGTCGCCAGCAGTACCGCGGTAGGGTCCATCCCAGTAGAGCCTAGGATGCTCGGATTGACCGCTAAAATGTAGGCCATGGTCATGAAGGTCGTGATACCAGCCATAACCTCGGTACGAACCGTGGTATGGTTACTGGATAGCTTAAACAGTTTTTCAAACATGGTTAATTTTATCCCCTTTTTATAGTTACTTTTGTTTTGTGCTTCTCTTGCTATTTTCCATTGTAGGAAACGACGGTAGCGAGCGGATAATTCGCCAAGCGGTCGCGGCCATGCAACCCTTTGAGCTCAAGTAGGCAGACAATTTTGACAACCTTTGCACCAAGGGATTCCAATAGCTTGGCCGCTGCTTCCAGCGTCCCGCCGGTGGCAATCAAATCGTCTACCAGAACGATACGCATGCCGGGCTGAATATCGTTACGATGTACCTCAATCGAAGCAGTACCATATTCCAGCTCGTAGGATATTCCCGCAGTTTCCCGCGGTAGTTTTCCGGCCTTGCGAATCGGAATAAAAGGCTTGTGCAGCTTATATGCAATCGGCATGCCGAACAGGAATCCTCGCGATTCCAGTCCCGCGATCATATCAAAGGTTTCCCCCTCCAGCAGGGCCGCCATTTCGTCCACGGAAAGCTGCAAGCCATCCGCGTTGCCGACAACAGTGGTGATATCCCGGAAAATTACGCCTTGTTCTGGAAAATCCGGGATGCTGGTGATATACGATTCAATTTTATTCATGCTTCCTCCTTTTAGCGAGTATCACATCCGCATGGCAGCGGTGCGGATACCGAGGCATTGCACAACAATACCGAGCCATGCGATATAGCCTCATCATTGTATCATACCATAATGTTTTTTACAATTTTTCTTGTTGAAAATCTGACAACTTTGTGACAAAATGCTGTAAAATTGTTCTAGTCCCTGTCTTATGACTATGGAGATGCCATTTTAGATGGGGAAATTAAATATTGCAGCAGATAAAAGGGGTAAGTCAGCTTTAACCATTTGAGGTAGATTGAACTAATCAAGGGGATAGAGGCGTTTGCAAAAACAAAATGTCTGCTATTTGATAGGAAATATAGGCAATGGTACAGAACAGAATGAAACGCTGGTTGGGGGGCTTGCAGAAATAGAGACGACCACTTATCTTGAAATCATCAGGCGCCTTGAACTGGGCATAAACTGACCTGCTCTTTACAAACGCCATGGTTTAGGATAAAATAAAAGAATCTGCTGAGATTACGGAGGTGCAATATGCGGCACGGCAGAAAAGAAAAGCAGATTTGCCTTGGGGCTTTGGCGGGAGAATGGCCGCTCCACAGAGAGTGCAATGACAGTTGGTGTATCCAAGGGTTAATCCATGATGTAGCCTTAGAAGCTTCTGTTTATGCGTTTAGTGCAAAAATTGATTTGCTTCGTTACGGCATTGACGCAATGGGGACAGTAAGCTATGATATTGTTAATATTCCACAATTAGAAAGTACAACGCAATATGCCTGTATTCCACATGTTTTTCGATGGCAGCAACACCGGCTTTCCGTGGATGAGGAGAGCTTTGTATTTGAGGAAGGGGTACAAATG
>CAKRYM010000157.1 GCA_934427095.1 uncultured Bacillota bacterium
CCGCTTTGGCTGAAGCGTATGCAAAAGCCCAGGAAGTCATTGCCAAATTGGATGCTGGGGAAGATTTTGCTGAACTTGCAGCAGAATACTCCGATGATACTAATGTGAGTCTGCCTTATGTAAATGCCGCAGGTGTTTTCTTGGATAATTCCGGCAGCCTGGTTTCCGAATATACAGATGCCCTGTTCGCCTTGGCTAATGAGGGTGATTACACTGCCGAGCCTGTTCTTAGCAGTTACGGATATCATATTATCCGTTACGACGAGGGCTTGGAAACCTTTGATGCAGTCAAGGATTATATTTCCGCATCTATGACTACCGTGTCGGATGAAGACGTGAGCGCAGCTCTTAGTGAGATGTTGCAAGAAAAACGTGATGCCTCGGATATTGTGATTAAGAAAGATGTCTACCGCTATTATTCTGAAGAAACAGCAGCGGGCAATGACGAGGAATCTCAGCTCGAAGGAACGGAAGAAAATACGGGCAGCACAGAGGACGATCAATCTTCTGAGGGAACAGAGAACACTGGTGAAGAAGGCGTGGCTGAGTAAGAATATGGTGAATAAAGTGGAGAGGAATTTTCCTCTCCACTTTATTTATCTTCTGTTATGCAGTTGTTGAAATAATGGTCATTTTCGTATATAATACTATGTATGCGAAAACTAACTCTTATTTTAGTTACTATCATCATTGTGTTGATTTGCAGCGGTTTGCTGCTGATTTTGAATTGGACCGAGGATATCCCGGATGAAGTAGGGCGTACTGCGGAGTTTTCTGCGACCAGCATGGATCAAGCTGGTGTAGACGTCAGCTCTACTTTCCGCTTTGGCTTTTCGGAAAAAACCAGTTCTGCTTCGGTTCACCAGGCCTTGACCATTGATCCTGAGGTTACTTTTGCCGTGCACCAGGGAAACAGCAGTACTGAGATTCTTGTGGTTCCAACAGAACCATTGGTAGAGGATACTATTTACACGTTTACCCTAAATTGTGAGACTGAAGAATATACTTGGGCGGTGCAAACAGAAAAACCTTTGGAGATTTTAGGCTCAATCCCTGGGGATCCGGAGATGGATGTCGCTACCTCCACGCCATTGCAAATTGTGCTGAATCATGCTTGTACGATAGATTTGGAAGCCTTAGGGGAATCTATTTCTATTACGCCGGAAACAGCTTTTACCTGTGTGCAGAAGGGAAGACAACTAACCATTATTCCTACGGAGGGTTGGCAGCCAGGCACTTGCTATCAGGTGAATATTTCGGCAGGGCTACCCTTGACCCACTCTACCAAAACCACGACTAAGGATTACTCGTTCTCTTTTGAAACAGCATCTTCGCAATTTGGCGGCTTTAGTATAGCTGGGGAATCTGTCTATTCTACCGGGCAAAGTTTGTCTTTTGTTGTGGAAGGAGAATTATCAGAAGACGCCTTTTGCTCCCTGTATTCCTTTGACGGTGTTGATACCTATGGACAAGTTCTTTGCGGGCTTTATGAGAAATTTCCAGCCTGGAGCAATGGTCGAAAATATTACGGTAACACCTTGCCGGGCAATGTATTCCAGAGCGATGTAGCTTTTCAGCATACTGCCCAAGGGATACGGCTTAGCCAGACCTTGCCAGAAGGGTATTATGCACTTTGTGTAACTGATGGGGACTATTTACGCACGGTTTATTTTTGTGTAAGCGATTTGGCGGTATTTTCTGCAAATGATTCTGAGAATACCTTATTTTGGGTTTGTCAATCTGGCAGCAACACAATGTTGTCAAATGTCTCGGCAAAGGATTTGGTTACGGATAGTTCTGCCACTGGAGACGTCAATGGTTTAATTCATATGACAGAAGTAAACGGCGGCGTTTTTTTGCTCCAAACCGAAACGGATGCTGTTGTTATTCCGATTGATTCTGCTGAAGCCACACAGTGGAAAACAACTTGGCAGTATCTTTATACAGATAAATCTGTTTATCAAAATGGGGATACCTTATATTACGCCGGCTATTTAGCTAATCGGGATCAAACCCCATTAGAATATGAACGAGTTTCCGTGTATTTGCAACAAATCGGCGAATTCGGCAATACTGTGGAGGTTTACCGGGAATATGCTGATCTTTCCTCTGGGTGTTATTGGGGAGACATTGTGCTTCCCAATTTATTGCCGGGAGAATATGAGTTACAGATTTGGCAAAGCGGTAAGCAGTATAGCTGTCAAAAAATTTGCATTGCCGAAGACGAAATTCCTCCAGACCGTGGGGATGGTAATCCTACGGTTTATGCCAATGCAACGAAATACTTGGTTATGAATGCCGAATACCAAATCAATGGGGCAATGAACGGCATGCCTACCTTATTTCTGTTGGAGGATCAGGGACTGCGTAATGCTCCTGTCTTAATTGGAGATGCCTATACGGGTATTTTTTCTCCAATGGATGGATTAGATCAATATGTTTATTCTGTACAATGGACAGGAACACAGTTTACCGCCGGGCAAACTACGCTTTTGGCCAAGGAAATAGGGGATACCTTGCAGTTGACCATTAGTGGCGATGAGGTATTAGCGGAAAAGCAAGAGAACGCCTTCTCGGTCATGGTTACAGATGAAAATGGCGTTCCTGTTCCTAATGCTTCTGTTGTGGTGCAAGTGTATGGCGCAGAGTCTATGTGGGCGGTAAATAATGCTAATTTGTTTACAGACTATTCTTTATCTGGCCTTTCGGTAATTAAGCAACAGCAAGCCTCAGAAAAAAGCAGAAGCGGAAATACCTTTTTCTATACATTGGTGCAAACCAATGAAGAAGGAATGGCCAATTTCCAAGTCCCTACACCAATAGGGACTGAGGGACAGCTTTATTTACTGCTCCAGGCTTTTGCCTCTGGTGAAGAAAATGTTTGTACAGGGATGACGCAGATACAACTTTATGGTGTGGAAAGCGTGTCCGATGTTTTTGTTGATGAAGAAGAGGAAAGGCAAGAAAAGCAATACCAGTATACGGTAACTCCTTTTACGGCAGGAAATACCCTTTCAACTGCGGAAGAGTTGGTGATCTTCACTGATAAGCAGCGGAGTCAATATCTCAGTATTCTTTTAGATTGTGCATTTGCGCAGCCTGGGCCAGAAGACTCTGCCGCGATTGGATATGGCGTAGAACATGCTCGTCAGTTGTTGTCGGACTATCAAAGTGAAGCTTTCTCTGACCTCTTTGACGGCGATTCTGCTTTTACTGTTGCACCTCAAATGGCAGATGGTGGGTTTGGTGATTTGCGGAGTAGTGTGATCATTGCGGCATATGCTCCGGCTAATGTGTCTTATTTTGCCTTGGAACAGTATTTTAACGCTTATTTGAATCATGGCGCCACAGGTATGGTTCAAGCGATGGCCTTGGCCGGTGCCGCTTCTTGTGGCGGTAGTGTGTTAGATGAAATTCAAAGCTTATTAATGTATACAAACCCAGACGATGATACGTTTCTTTGGTTAATTTGGGGATTGATTCGTAGTGGCGACCAGCAGGGGGCTTTGTCCTATTACTTGGCGCGAACAATGGATATGGACTTCCATCCTACTGACACGGGATTGTATGCGGTTGTTAATGCTTATCTAGGTTTCCCGGAGGAAGCGCTACTCCTTTTGTCTCAGACGACAGATAATCTTTGCGCCGGGGTTTTGGTTGTCAGAGCTTTGTTAGCCGGCACTTATCAAGAGGAAAGATCTTTTTCCTATGAGATAAATGGTGTGGTGGAGGAAGGTTCTTTAGTGGATAACAGTGATTTTGTGTTGATGCGGGAATCGCTTTCCACTGGCGTGACCTTGGTTTCTGCTGATCACGGGGTGTATTGTGTAATGATTGAAGAAAAGGAAAATGGGGAAGTGGAGAACACGTTATGATTCAAGTGCT
>CAKRYM010000158.1 GCA_934427095.1 uncultured Bacillota bacterium
GCATAATAGATGCAAAAGCGGCCCAGTTCAGTTTATGGTTGGTAAATACACCGATTTTAAACAGGGAATGCTCAGAGCGCATATTGAAGGCCTGTATGACTTGAGAGATGGCTAAGACCATAAAAGCCATGGTCTGCCCGCCAGCGACCAAGCCAGTCTGTGTTTCTCCAATATAATACGCGAGCAAAGCGAGGATTCCGAACATAACTCCCTGCAAAATAATGCGGACACCAAAGCCATGGGCAAACAATCCCTCATCCTTTGGTTTGGGCCGACGCTCCATGGTATCTGCTTCCACTGGCTCCATCCCAAGGGCAACAGCAGGAAGGCTGTCTGTGACAAGATTGATCCACAAAAGCTGCATGGATAGCAAAGGAGATTTATGCCATAGGAGCATGGCAACAAATACCGCTACCACTTCGCCGATATTTGTACCCAAAAGGAAGCCAACCACTTTTTTAATATTGGCATAAATGCCACGGCCCTCTCGAACGGCATCCACAATGGTAGCAAAGTTATCATCCGTCAGCGTCATATCTGCTGCACTTTTGGCTACATCTGTACCGGTGATCCCCATGGCGCAGCCGATATCAGCAGCTTTCAGCGCGGGAGCATCGTTAACCCCGTCACCAGTCATGGATACCACCTGGCCTTTTCGTTGCCAAGCTTTTACGATGCGAATCTTATTCTCAGGAGATACCCGGGCGTATACGGAGATGTTTTCCACACAGGCATCTAGCTCCCTATCCTCCATGGCATCCAGCTCTGGCCCTGTGATCGCTCGATCTCCCTCCAGCATAATGCCCAGCTCTCTGGCAATAGCAGAAGCTGTTACTACATGATCGCCAGTGATCATTACTGGCTTGATGCCCGCTTTACGGCAGGTTTCCACCGCAATCTTGGCTTCTGGGCGGGGAGGATCGATCATACCAACCAGCCCCATAAAAATCAGACCGTTTTCTATTTCTTCCGGCACTAGCTCGTTCGGAATTGTACTGATTTCTTTATACCCTACGGCTAAAACACGTAGGGCATTTTTACTCATTTCATTATTGATCTGTGAGGCCTTTTGTAAATCCCCGGTCACGCAGCGAGAGGCCATGACATCAAAAGCCCCCTTTACGATGACAATGTTTTTGCCATCGATTTTATTGACTGTAGTCATCAGCTTGCGGTCGGAATCAAAGGGGATTTCTGCTAACCTGGGGCACAGCTTGTTCAAAACATCCTTGGGCATACCGTTTTTATACGCGGCAAGGATAATCGCCGTTTCTGTCGGATCTCCAAGATGTTGTTCCTCCCCATCCTGGAACACTACATTGGCGTCACAGCACAAAGCGCCATACTGGAGTAGTTTTTTAATGGAAGGGGAGTTTTCTGTGCTGATTTTTTCTATCGATGGGTCCCCATCACACCATGCCTTTACCAGAGTCATACGGTTCTGGGTTAACGTACCAGTCTTATCGGAGCAGATCACTGACGCCCCACCTAGGGTTTCCACGGCAGGCAAACGGCGGATGATAGCATTTTTCTTAACCATGCGCTGAACGCCGATAGATAGTACAATGGTGACGATCGCGGGTAAACCCTCTGGAATAGCGGAAACAGCTAGGGATACCGCAGTCATAAAGATTTCTAATGCAGGGATGTCATTTGCTATCCCCACCACAAAGATGATGGCACAGGCCGCCAGCGCTAGCACTCCCAAATATTTTCCAAGTTGGGCAAGTTTTTTTTGCAGGGGAGTCTGTCCATCCTCTTCGTGTTCCAGAAGATTAGCAATCCTACCCATCTCGGTATCCATGCCTGTAGCAGTAACAACAGCGGTTGCCGTGCCGTAGGTTATGCTGCATCCGGAGAATACCATATTGCTCCTATCTCCCAGAGGAGCGTTTTCGTCTACAATGACAGCTGCATCTTTTTCCGAGGGAACAGATTCACCTGTCAAAGCAGATTCCTCACTTTTTAAGCTTACACTATGGATCAGTCGGGCATCAGCAGGAATGAAGTCACCAGCTTCTAGGTGAATGATATCGCCAGGAACCAGCTCCACTGCGTCGATGACCTGTTCTTGCCCAGAGCGTATGACTCGCGCATGCGGTGCCGATAAACTTTTTAGGGCATCCAGGGCTTTTTCTGCCTTGCTTTCCTGCATTACGCCCATGATAGCATTAAGGATAACAATAAGAAGGATCAAGACGGGCTCGAAAAATTCTTTTGGATCCCCTTCGATGCAGGCGATAACAAAAGAAACTACTGCGGCCACGATCAGAATCAGGATCATTACATCCTTAAACTGCTCTGCAAACCGCTGAAGATTCGTTTTCTTTTTTTTCTCCCTTAATTTATTTTCGCCATGCAATACCCTTTTTTCCTGCACCTGTTGTTCAGTTAAACCAAAAATAGAATCAGAATGAAGAGACTGTATCACCTTTTGCACGTCTTCGTTGTGCGCTGTCATTCCCAAACCTCCTCTTTTGATGATGGATATAATTATATAAGCGGCTCTAAGAAAGTGCATTGGGCACAGATAGGGACACGTCCTATTTTTCCTCGCAAGGTATTATTTGTTACTTTTTGGGACGTGCAGTTAATTTTGTCCAAATTCATTTTGTACCCTTTCATTGCAAGGTTGCGTTTTTTTTGATAGAATTATAAATAAATAAGGGAGTAGTCAGCGTATTTACGCGGAGATGCCAACATCTTGGACTTTGTCCTGGTGTCGCCTTAATTGACGAGACTTATCTTCTATGGCGGGTAAGTCTTGTTTTTTTATATCCGCCGTTGACAACGTCAATGCTCTAACCGTAGGAGCCACTGGAGGCAACGATACTGCTGGCCGTTTGATTCGTGATGCAACATTTATGTTTCGGGTTTCGATGTATGGCTGGGTAACCGGATCGGTAAGAAATACCGATCCAAGGCTGAATTTACACGTGGCGTGGTTCTGATGATAAGGGGAACTAAAATCCTTTTAGAACATCTTGGTTTTTGGGAGAATATCGGATGATAGAGGAGAGGACATTGTGGCTGATTCTAACATAACCAAACGGGCACTAGCAACGGCGCTACGGGAACTCATTTTTATCGTAAAGCATTGAAAATTCAAGGGCAGAATTCTTTTTCTGAGCATTTCCGGGAGTATATTCAGCCAATATTAAAATTGCGACTGACGGATTTGATTGGCGATATGGCAAATGATGAATTTATCCTCAATTTCTTTATCGATGCTATTATTTGCTCCATGGAACGATGGCTGCTGGATAAAAACTGTATGCCGCCTGAACAGCTGGTTTCCAAACTGTTGAATCTTGTTCAACGAAGTACGGAGGCATTATATCGGGAATTTAGTTAGGAAAATACATAAAAGCAGGGCGGTTGGACTACCTACCCTGTTTTCATGTATAAACGTCTATTTTGCGCCTATCTGTCTTCATAGATTTAATTCTATTTTTTGGGGAAAGCGTTTATCAATATATCGGTGAACGTGCTTTGAAATAGGTTGTGCTGGCCGTTTTCTATTTTTCTATTTAAACTGTATATATCGCCATTCTCGTTCAAATAAGCAGAACAGGTATCGTCAGAAATAATAGAATCAATCACACTGTTGTCTCCTTGCATTTCCCAAAGTATTGTGCGGTAGATCTGCGCACTTCGGGCATTCCGTACAGCTTGATATGCGAGACGCCGTATTGCCTGAGGGCAATTAAATTCTGGTAGCAAAATGGTGAAAGCCGGGGCAAGTTGCTGGGTGTCAACAAATAGATCCCCAGTGATGATGGATTGGGTATCCTTCTGTCC
>CAKRYM010000159.1 GCA_934427095.1 uncultured Bacillota bacterium
TTGGGCGGGTTCTCTCTGGGCCGGGCAGATATGTTGCGGCGCGCCATGGGCAAAAAGAAGCCGGAAATTATTGATAAAGCGAAAGATGACTTTGTCAACGGCTGCGTGGAGCATGGTGTAGAAAAGAAAACAGCGGAAGATATTTTTGAACTGCTGAAATATTTCGGCGGTTATGGATTTAATAAGAGCCATAGTGCGGCTTATGGTATTGTTACCTACCGTACAGCTTGGTTAAAGGCCAATTATCGACCGGAGTTCCTGGCCGCTACCATGACTTCGGTCATGGACGCCGCAGAAAAAATTCCCAAATATATTGAGCATTGCCGGGAGAAAGGCTTGGAAGTTTTGCCGCCGGATATCAATGAAAGCGGCGAAAAATTCAATGTGGTGAACGGAAAAATCCGTTATGCCATGAGCGCAGTGAAAAACGTGGGCAGAGAAGCGGTGCGCCAAATTGTGGCGGAGCGTGAAGCCAACGGCCTTTTCCGTTCTTATGGGGATGTGTGCCAACGGTTGTCCTTGAACAAAAAAATGTTGGAAAGCTTGATCCGTTGCGGCGCTTTGGATTCTTTTGGGGAAACCCGTGCCACCATGCTAGCTTCTTTGGATAAAGCCTTGGATTTTAGCCGCCGTTTGCATGCAGATCAGGAAAGCGCACAAGTTTCCTTGTTTGATCTGGGCTTGGATTTACAGACCGATGCCGCTGAAATTGAGCTGGAACATTGTCCGGAATTCTCTGTCCGTGAATTGTTGGATATGGAAAAGGAAATGTTGGGCTTTTACATCAGTGGCCATCCCTTTGATGAATACCGGGAAATCGTCCGCCGTAAAATCAGTCATCAAATTGGTCAATTGGCCACAATTCCTGATGGGACTGATGTGATCACAGCCGGTATGATTAGCGGTTTAACGAGGCGGTTTACCAAAAAAGGGGATGCTATGGCTACCTTGGTCTTGGATGATGGTAAGGATACGTTACGTTGCACCCTTTTCCCCAAGAGCTATGAAGCCAATCGAGATAAATTGGCGGAAGGCAAAATCGTCATTATTCGCGGTAAGCTAAAGAATGACGGTGACAATCTGGAGATCAACGTTAGCGAAGTACGGGAGCCTTGTAAAATGTATTTGCGCTTGCCTTCTCAGTCCGAGGAAGAATTGATTCTTCAGCTGCAGGGCTTCTTGAACGCTTGTCCTGGCTTTGTACCGGTAGAGGCATATTATAGCGATATTAAGGTTTATGAATCCTTCCCCGGCGTCAACGGCGTGGGGCTGGATCGAAAAATGCTTTCCACGGTGAAAGAACGGATTGGCGCGGCTAATGTAGCAGTACAGTAAATAAAGGACATCAGAAGCGCTTAGAAAAGCGGTTTTGCTTGACTAAATAAGAAAAAGGAGAAATGCAACAGCATTTCTCCTTTTTCTTTTATTATCCGACTTTCTACTGCATTTGCGTAAAGCAGGTTTGAATATAATTGATGATTTCTTGCATGGCATACGTCTGGTAGCGGTTTTTCTTCAGGATTAAGTTGATGGTCCAAGGGAAGTCCGGTACAAAGGATTTTACGCACATATTGGGGTAATACTGCTGTTCTACTTGTGAACGTGGCTTGCCCAGGCCTTTGTGGTCAAGGAAAAATTGCGTTCTAGGGTCGTCTGTTTGCATATCGCGAATCAACGGCTCGGGCATAATGGCTACCCCATTGGTGGAGATGGCCATGTCCACCAAAAAATACCGTT
This sequence comes from uncultured Bacillota bacterium, assembly GCA_934427095.1. GTDB lineage: Bacteria > Bacillota > Dehalobacteriia > UBA4068 > UBA4068 > RGIG3155. Next base: position 1,738 of record CAKRYM010000159.1, read on the forward strand.
GGGAACTAGTAGAGGAGACAATGGGGTTAAATCCTGCTTGTTGGCAACCGTTTAGTACCTGCCCATAAAGGGAAAAGTCGGAGCTGAACATATGTAAGGGGATTCCTTGTAAATCTTTAAATTCTACATACTCTTTGTTGGCCAAAGGATTACTTTGGGGAATAAAGGCCACTACCTGATTGGAATAAATGGGGATAGAAATAAATTGTGTTGAGCTTACCGGCCGGGTGACGATACCGATATCCATATCCCCTTGTAGGGTTTGTTTCACAATGGAGTCGTCGCCAATTTCGATAATATCTAGATTAATGCCGGGATATTCTTGCTTGAAGCCCAGTAGAATATCACAGAGATAGAAAAAGCTGATTAGCATGGGTACACCAATGCGCACGTTTCCGGTGGCCTTGCTTTTTACATCGGAAATAGCTTCAGGGATACTATCAAACTCGGCAATTAAGGGAGCCGCCTTAACCAACAACGCTTTACCAGCATCAGTTAGGAGTAGATGGTTGTCCTGCTTGTCAAATAGCTTAACCTGTAGATCTTGTTCCAATTTTTTGATGGCCTTGCTTAACGCCGGCTGGGTGATGAATAGTTCCTGGGCGGCTTTGGTTAGGCTTGTGGCCTTGGCCACTGCCATAAAATAGCGTAAATGTTGAATATCCATAGCTGAATTCTCCCTTAGCTTGTGAATGGTGCCGTCTCCTTTATTATAGAGGATGGGCAAAGGAGACTCAATCCCAGGAAAAAATTTTCCTGGAAATTATTGGGAAATAGCTTGGGTTATTCCTATAGGTTATAGATTAGATAAAGTTTATTCATTATGAGTTAGAGCGTAATTGTAATATAATGAACTTAACCTGAACGCATTTTTCATTTTTCTTTCACAATTTATAACAAAAATAGCTATGATTCGCGCTAGTTGAACAAAGGAGCGGAGGGCATAACATGAGGGCTTATGAGCGTTTGCTGAAGTATACCGCTTTTCCTACTGCTTCTCATCGCAGTAGTGATTCTTTTCCTAGTACCCCAGCACAGTTGGACTTTGCCCGGGCCTTGGAGCAGGAAATGCTTTCTTTAGGCTTAACGGATGTCCGGTTGGATGAGAATGGGTATCTTTTCGGTACCATACCAGGAAATGTGCCGGCAGGATCTGGCCCGGTGATTGGGCTTTTAGCACATATGGATGTGTCTGATGACGTACCCTGGACAGATATCCACCCTCGCTTGATTCCCTCTTATGATGGTGGAGATATCCTTTTAAACGCAGAAAAACAAATTGTTTTGAGTCCTAAAGAATATCCCGTGCTAAAAAATTATGTGGGTGATACCCTGGTGGTTACGGACGGCACCACCTTATTGGGGGCAGATGATAAAGCGGGTATTGCGGAGATTCTGACCTTGGCGGAGTGTTTGCGGGAGCAACCCGAAATCCCGCATGGCCCCATTCGCGTAGGCTTTACCCCTGATGAAGAAATTGGCCGGGGAACAGATCATTTCGATGTGCAGGCCTTTGGCGCGGATTTTGCGTATACCTTAGACGGCGCCACTTTTGGGGAAGTAGAGTATGAAAGTTTTAACGCTGCCTCTGCTTTTGTTACCATCACTGGGGTGAATACGCATCCCGGTACAGCCAAAGGGAAAATGAGGAATGCCCAAAGCATTGCTTTTCTCTTTGATCGCTTATTACCGGAAGCTGAACGGCCGCAATATACAGAAAACTACGAAGGTTTTTATCATTTGGTTTCCATGGATGGGACAGTAGGCTCTGCTCATATGCATTATTTTCTCCGGGATCATGATGGGGAACGGTTTCAACAACGGAAAGAAGTGGTTCGGCAAGTCGCCGCATTTTTAAATGAAACCTGGGGAGAGGATACGGTAAAGGTAGACATTGCGGATTCCTATGGCAATATGGCCGAAAAAGTATTGCCCCACCCCCATTTGCTGAAAAACGCAGCTTTGGCAGTGGAAGCACAAGGCGGCACCGTGATTAGTCAGCCCATTCGCGGCGGGACGGATGGTTCCAACCTTTCTTTTATGGGCTTACCTTGTCC
>CAKRYM010000160.1 GCA_934427095.1 uncultured Bacillota bacterium
TGTTTATCTTGTGGAGAAGGGGGAAGCGCAATGCTTGCGGTCTTTGTCAATATGGCTACTGTGTTATTGGGGAGCTGCATCGGCATTGCCTGTAAAAACAAGCTGAAGCCGGAATATGTCAGTAATATTGTTTCTGCTTTGGCTTTAGTCACTTTGGTCATCGGTATCCTTAGCGCAGTGGAAACCCAAGATATCCTTTGCCTAATCGTTTCTATGGCTTTGGGTACGGCTTTGGGCACAGCCCTGTGCCTGGAACACCGAATCGATCAGGCCGGGGAATGGGTAAAGCATAAGGTTCTTCTAGGTGGACGAAATGCCAGCGGCCGTTTTGCCGAGGGTTTTGTTTCCGCCTGCATCCTTTTTTGCGTGGGTTCCATGACCATTATGGGCTCTTTTGCTGCGGGGATTGAGCAGGATTACAGCATCATCTTCGCCAAAAGCGCCTTGGATTTTGTGTTCGCCATGATGTTTGGGGCGGCCATGGGGCTGGGGGTAACCTTTTCTATTTTCTTTATCCTGTTTTTCCAGGGTGGGCTTACCTTGCTGGCTAATGCGGTTTCTCCTTATTTGGGTACAGACGTGGTGGTGGAAATGTCCGCGGTAGGGGGCGCTATTCTGATTGGTTTAGGCTTTAATTTGCTGGGGCTTTCGGAAAAAAGATCAAAGTAGCGGATATGCTGCCCGCGATTTTCCTGCCCGTGGCTTATTTTCCTTTTTCTCAGTGGATTACTGGTTTATGTTAATTTAAGGATAGAGTTTGGTACATTGACTTTTCTTTTTGGTGAGGTGTAAAACATGAGTGAATTAGAACAGATTCGAAACGAGATCAGCAAAATCGATACGGAAATGGCTAAACTGTTTGAGAAGAGAATGTCCCAATGCGAAAAAGTCGCGGCCTATAAAAAGGAACATGGCCTTTCTATTCGGGACACGGATCGGGAAACCGAGCTGATCAACAGGAACCGCAAATTGATTCAAAACGGCGAAATCGAAGGCTATTATGTCCAGTTTTTACAGGATACCATTGCCCTTTCCTGCCAATATCAGTCCAAGCTAATGAATGGCATGAAGGTTTCTTACTGCGGGGTGGCAGGAGCCTTTGCCTATATGGCCGCCAAAAAAATGTTCCCAGAAGCAGAGCTCACGGCTTTTCCCGATTTCGCTTCTGCCTATCAGGCTGTGGAAAGCGGGGAATATGACTGCGCGGTGCTGCCCTTGGAAAACAGCTATGCCGGTGAGGTGGGCACGGTGATGGATCTGCTTTTTTCCGGCAATCTTTATGTAAACCAGGTTACGGATATGCCCATTGTTCATAACTTGATCGCCTGCCCCGGCGCCACGTTGGATCAGATTAAGACCGTGGTCAGCCATCCCCAGGCCTTGGCTCAGTGCCGGGAGTATCTCCAGCGGCACGGCTTCCAAGGGGAAGTTTATTCCAATACGGCTTTGGCTGCCCAATATGTGAAAGAGCTGAATGATCCTACGGTGGCGGCCATTGCTTCCACAGAAAGCGCTGCTCTCTTTGGCTTGCAGATTTTAGACGGCGGTATTAATGATAGTAAGAATAACACCACTCGTTTCGCTGCTTTTTCTAGGTCCCAGAATAGGCCCGTGACTTATGGTAAACGAGAGGATGAAAACTTCATTTTGGTCTTTACCGTACAGAATGAAGCCGGTTCCTTGGCCCAGACCTTGAACATTATCGGCGCCCATGGCTTCAATATGCGGAACTTGCGCAGCCGGCCGATGAAGGATTTGCAGTGGAATTATTTCTTCTATATTGAAGCAGAGGGCAATATTAACGGGGCAAATGGTCAGGATATGTTGCAGGAGCTTTCCGCGATTTGCGCGAAATTGCGTTTGATCGGCACCTATTATGCCAATAACGTGGGATAAGGAGAAAAAAGATGATCATCCCAGTGAATTTAGGGGCGCAAGGTTATGATATCCTCTTGGCCTCAGGGGCTTTGGCCCAGGTGGGACGGGAATTAAACCTGGATAGAAACGTACTCATTGTCACAGACGACGGCGTACCTGCGGCTTATGGCCAAAGCATTGCAGAGCAATGTAAAACACCGCTGCTCCACACCATTCCCCAAGGGGAGGCTAGCAAAAGTTTTGCCCAATATGAGCAGATTCTTTCCTTGCTGCTTACTGCTTCCTTTGGCCGAGGAGATTGCGTGGTGGCCGTAGGCGGCGGCGTGGTGGGGGATTTGAGCGCCTTTGCCGCTTCCTGCTATATGCGGGGCATTGATTTTTACAATATTCCCACGACCCTGTTGTCCCAGGTAGATTCCTCGGTGGGCGGAAAAACTGCCATTGATTTCCAGGGGGTAAAAAATGTGGTGGGCACCTTTTACCAGCCGAAAAAGGTCATCATTGATCCGGAGGTTTTGGGTACCTTGGATAAACGCCAGCTCCATGCAGGCTTAGCGGAAGCCATCAAAATGGGCATGATCTGCGACGCAAAACTCTTTCACCTGATTGCCCAAAGTACGGAGCTAAGCCAGGATTTGCCAGAAATCATCCATCTCTCTGTGGGACATAAGCGGACCATTGTGGAACAGGACCCCAAGGAAACGGGGTTGCGCCGGGTGCTGAATTTTGGGCATACCATAGGCCATGGGGTAGAAAGCTTCTCTGCCGGCCAGTTGTTGCACGGGGAGTGCGTAGCCCTGGGTATGCTGCCCTTTTGCAGCAAAGCCGTGCGGGAAAAGCTGTTGCCGGTCCTGGAAAAATATCAATTGCCTACCCAGATCCAACCCAAGGCAGAGGAATTAATCCCTTATCTGTTGCATGACAAAAAGCGCCAGGGACAAAAGATCACCGTAGTGGTAGTGGAGGAAATCGGCAGCTGTCGTTTGGTGGAAATGTCTTTACCGGAGATTGTGGAACATTTGGAGAGCGTACAATGAAAAATACCTTTGGACAAAGCATTAGCCTGACCCTGTTCGGGGAAAGCCATGGGCCCGCAGTAGGCGCAGTCTTAGACGGATTGGCCCCCGGCCTTTTGGTGGACGAAGGGTTTATGGCCCGCCAATTGGCGAGACGCAGACCTACCTCCCTTTTGGATACGCCTCGGCGGGAACAGGATCATTTCCAAATCGTAAGCGGCGTGTTTCAGGGCCAGACTACAGGGACTCCTTTGTGCATTCTGATTCCCAATGAAAATGTGCGGAGTGAGGATTACACTTATGGCTTAGCCCGGCCTTCTCATGCGGATTATGCCGCCTATTGCAAATACCACGGGGCTGAGGATTATCGGGGCGGCGGCCATTTTTCCGGCCGGGTCACTGCGGCTTTGGTGGCGGCAGGGAGCCTTTTGCTGACGGCTTTAGGCAGCGTGGGCGTAAAAATCGGCACGCATATCTTAGAATGTGGCGTAAGAGATCAGGAATTTAGCGATATCCCTAAGGAAATCGATTTATTGCAGGAAAGAGCCTTCCCGGTTTTGGACTTGGCCCAAGGGGAAGCCATGACCGCCTATATTCTGCAAGCCAGGGAAAGTTTGGACAGCGTAGGCGGCATTACCCAGACCGCCATTTATGGCCTGCCGGCTGGTGTAGGGGAACCCTGGTTTGATACGGTGGAAGGCCTGCTGGCCCAGGCGATGTTTAGCTTAGGCGGGGTCAAGGGCGTTTCGTTTGGGGAAGGCTTTGGCTTTGCCCGTTTGCGGGGGAGTGAAGCCAATGACCCCTTCCGTAT
>CAKRYM010000161.1 GCA_934427095.1 uncultured Bacillota bacterium
ACGACTTTGCCGGAATCGATTTCCGGCTGCACAAAACGCCTGGGCAGGATAGAAATACCGAGTCCCAGGGCTACTGCGTTCACTAGGGCGCTGGTGCTGCTGCTTTCCCAAGCGGGTAGTACGGTTAAGCCGCAGCTGGTCAGAATATTTTCCGCCATTTCCCGTGTGGCGCTGTTCTTTTCCCTCAGCAATAGCTTTTCTTCGGCGATATCGTGGATGGAAACGGTTTGATGACTGGCCAAGGGACTGTCTTGGCCGCAGATCAACACCAATTCATCATCCAGATAAGGCTCCATCGGTCAGGGCGAAATCCAATTGATCCCTGGCCACCATATGTTCAATAATATCCGCACTGTTGACTGTCACGTAAACATTGCGGTTGGGATTATTCCTTAACCAAAGCCGGGAGCATGCAAGTGCCAATGCTGATACTGCTGCCCAGGCGAATATCCTCCGCCATGTCCTGGCGCTTGAGGGATTTCTCCATTTCCTGCCAACGGGAAACAATACTTTTGGCATGATGATAGAATTCCCGGGCCGCAGGGGTAAAGGCCAACCCGTGTCGGGTTCGATTGCTTAAGATCACCTGGTACTCTTCTTGGATTTCCGTTAAGGCCCGGCTGGCTTGGGATTGGGTGATGCAGAGCTTTTCTGCGGCGCGGCTGACGCTTTTTTCTTCGTAAACGGTGACAAAAACCAGCAATTGACGGTAGCGCATGGTAAATACCCCTTTCTTGGCTTCAGCATAGCATATTTGCCCATTTTTCTCAATGATTCTGCCTTTGTTAGATTTAGGAAAACCATACCGATAGGGAATACACAAAGAGAATTTACCTGTTAGGAGGGAGAAATATGGAACAACAAACACCCATGAAAACCCGTTGGGATAAATTAGGCCCGCGGGTGGTCGAAGCGTTAAAAAAGCGTAATTTTGCCGCTTGGTATTGCTCTTCGGCTCAGGAAGCGGTAGAGCAAGTGTTTCAACTCATTCCTCAGACGGATGTGATGAGTTGGGGCGGCTCTATGACCGTGGAAGCTTTGGGCTTGCAGGCGGAAGCCCGCCGGCGGGGCTATACCTTGCAAGACAGGGATAAGGCCCAAAGCCCAGAGGAAAGAAGGGAAATGATGCGGCAAGCACTCCTTTGCGATACTTTCCTCATGAGCAGTAATGCCATTAGCGAAAACGGCGTGTTGGTGAATTTGGATGGCACGGGCAACCGAGTGGCGGCCATGGCCTATGGACCGAAACAAGTGATTGTTTTGGCTGGCATGAATAAGGTGGTAAAAACCGAAGCAGATGCCATCCAGCGCTGCCGTACCGTGGCTGCCCCTGCCAATTTGCAGCGTTTCCCCGGCTTGAAAACTCCCTGCCAGGAAACAGGGGCCTGCGGGGATTGTATTTCCCCGGACTGCATTTGTAATTACCTCCTGGTCACCCGGGGCTCGGCGCCGGCGGAGAAAATCAAGGTGATCCTCATTGGGGAGGATCTTGGGCTTTAGCCTTGCCAAAGGAAAGTAAAACAAACAGCAGACAGCAAAACCCCCAGGCTTAGCCTGGGGGTTTGCGTGTAAGGATGTAAACAGGAACAGGAAACAAAACAAGGAAGAACAGGAACAATAAATGGAATAAACTGAATTAATAAAATGGGAAAAATACCGGCAGCAGGATGCAGCAGATTACCCCAACAATAAGGAATAAAGGGCCGCCTACCTTGACGAAATCCATAAATTTTGAACCGGCCGGTCCATAGACCATCGTGTTCGGGGGTGTGGCCACTGGGGTGACATAAGCCGCGGAACAGGCGAAACCGATTGCCAGAACCACAGAAACAGGGTTTGCGCCAATGGATTGGGCAATGGAAAGGCCAATGGGGCAAAGCAGGGCCGCGGCTGCGGTATTGCTCATAAACTGGGTGAGCCCCCCTGCCAGTAGGAAAAGGACAATCATCAACACCATGGGTTTGGGGCTGCCTCCCAGCATATTTACGGTAGCATCGGCCAATAGTGCGCCGGCACCGGTAACTTTCATGGCGTTTGCCAGGCCCAGAGCGCCGGAAAAGAGGAAAATGGTCTGCCAGTCAACAGCTTCATAAGCCTGCTTTTCCGTGAGACAGCCGGTGATGATGCAGAAAATGCCTCCCATCACCGCCACAATGGCCAGGGGCAATACCTCTGTCGCCATTACGATAATGCAGAGTACCAGAATCCCGCCGGAAATCCACTGTTTTTTTACATCGTAGACTTTGTTTTTTTCTTCATTTTTTACAACCAGTGCGGATGTGCGCTGGGGAATCAGCCGTTTGCCCAGAGTCATCATATAAACAATGCTGATAATCACAACGGGTATACCCACCAGTGCAAACTGGAAGAAGCCAAAATTAACCCCGATGCTGGAAAGAGTAGTCCAGGCGCTCATATTGGGGGGCGTGCCCACCAGGGTACACATTCCCCCGGAGGATGCCATAATGGCCAGGGGAAAGAGAAGCTCGCCGCGGTTCCAGCCTTGGGAATCAGCGATGCCCAGGCAGACCGGGAGCAATACCGCAACAGTGCCGGTATTGGACAGAAATGCAGACATAATGCCGGTAATCACGCAGATACCCAGAATGGTCCGTGCTTTAGAGCCTTTGGAAAGATCAACAACTTTATAGCCGATTTTCTGGGCCAGCCCGGTCTGGAACATGGCCCCTCCGATAATGAACATGCCGCCGAAAAGAATGACGGAGCTGTCAATCATGCCGGAAAAGGCATCGGTGAAGGTCATTATACCGGAGATCCCGTAATAACAGGGGATCAGCATGGCTGTGGCCATCAGAGGGATGCATTCCGTAATAAAGAAATAGGCAACCACCACCAGAACCCCTAAAGTAAGTACTGCGTGGGTGTGGGAGATTTCACTGTTATAGCTTTCCAGGGCAGCCAGGTAAGCAGGTGCTTCTTCCCCACCCAGGCTGCCAGGATCCGGGGGGATGGGGGCATTTACGGTTAACGCCAGTGCCGTCCAGATGATCAGCCCTGCGGCCAGTAATATCCCGACGATGCCAATCAGCCGGCGTAAAGATGTTTTTTTTGACATGAGCATTTCCTCCATTTTGATTCGTGATGGTTCTTGTTTTCTGCGGTCATCCTGCAATAGGTAAGCCGATCCGTCATAATGGAGCATACCATTATGTGGTTTTTTCTTATGCAAAAGGAAAAAGCTGCTGTAGTATCCCTGAAGATTTCTACGGCAGCCGTTTTTCTGCATAAAGAATAACCTATATCCATGCTTCCGTGGATTAGGCCAGCCAATTCGAGCAGGTCTCCTGGCTTGTGCTTTCGGAGATGTTCTCCGACGAATCTTGTCCTGCCTTCCCTTCAGTGACCGGCTTTCACCGACGGACAAAACTCTCAGCACTTACAGTGGCGGTACCTTCCCTATTCTCCCGGGGACACTGCGGACTACCGCTTTGCATATCCCAAGGCACTCGAACGGATCATATATTTTATGATAATAACCACAAATATGAAACCATTATAGTATCCTGATTTAGGAATGTCAAGAAATTTTTTATTTTGACGAAAAGGGAGAGGATGGACTAAAAGAAAACACTATCCTATGAGGATAGCGTTTGAAAAAACAAAGGCTTAATTGAGCGCGGCGTTTAGGCGGCGGCGGCTTTCTGCTT
>CAKRYM010000162.1 GCA_934427095.1 uncultured Bacillota bacterium
TGTTCAGCATGGTAGCGTCTGTCATATGCATATGGCTTACCGCATAGAAATTCCCCAGCACCCCGATTAGCCCTGCAATGGAACGGCCCAAAAGGTTAGGCAGCTGGGCTTTGGGAAAAACGATTTTTTGCCCTTCTTTCCATAAGAAAAATAGGGCCACAAAGGACGCAAAAAAATTACGGAAGAAAATTTTCTCCATCAGCGGCACGTCCCCTGCCAAGCGGATGAACAGATTCATCACCGCAAAGGAAAACCCTTCCCCTAAAATAAATAATATTCCCTTGGTCCGATTTGTCATACTTTCGGCCACTTTCTCTGCAACATCATATGTTTATCATATCCCCTTGGCTGAGAAAAAGCAAGAGACTCCCCTCAGAAAGCGTGAATTCCCCTGTTTTCTTTGCCGGCTTACTGGATGATTTTCTTTGCATCAATCGTGCAATTTCTTGCAAAACTTATCCACTTCGACATTCTTTTCTCTTCTGCTTTGGGTTAAGCAGGGAGTTTCCCACATCTTCCACAGGTTATCCACAGTTTTCCACAAGCCTTTGCCCCTTTTCCACTGCAAACCCCCTGGCAATCCCCTTTTCGTTAAAGAAGAAAAAACCCCTTAAACAGGGGTTTTTTGATTTTCTTCAACAATGATCATATTCACCGTATTCACAGCCCACATTTTCCGCCAGGACTTCGTCAATAAGCTGAAGCCCAGCGGCTTCTTTTTTCCACAGTTTTACGGTGCCCTTGCCCGTGCCGCCGTTCCAAAGCCGGTTATGCAGCTTTTTGCCATTGGGCGCTTCGTATTGGATCAGCAGCATCTCCTCTTTGGGACAAGCCACACAGGTTTCCATCACTGCCTTCAGGGTTTCCTGCCGTACATACCACAAAATTTCCGTCTCTGTTTCCCGGCAGGAAAATTTGGTGCGGGTAAAAGTCCAGAATTTGGAGAAATTGAATTCATAATCCTTTCCTTCATAGAAAAAGGAAGAAAGGAGCTTGCGGTTTAAGGCCACGCCAAAAACCTTTGGCCTACCGCCGCCAATCACAAAAGCGCTGTTGGTTAAGGGTTTCCCCGTCCGCTTGCTCGTCAGATGGCAAGAACTTAGCCATACCCAGGGAGAGGTAAAATCCCCGCCCCAGTTTTTATCCGCATAGCCATAGCAGGTCTCCGGCTTTACCACATAACGGCGGCCATTGAGCAGCAGCCAACCGGAATAGGCGGTTTTCATGCCTTGCACATGCCAGAACATCTCAAAGGCATTCAGCTTGCGGAAAAATTTGCTGGCCCCATACCCCACATGAAAAGCGATTTCCTTGTGGATTTGGATTTCCCATTGCAAACAGCCATTGTCGCAAAGATATTCCCGATGCTGTTCAGCGTCCTTTACTTCTACCTGGCCAGCCATAGCCGTTTCTGTGCAGAAGCAATCTTCCCCTTCTACGCGAAAGCCTGCCGGCCCTTGGCTCAGACGCACCTGATCCCAGGGGATAAAGCGGTGGATTTGCCCAGCGTCCTCTCCCCACCAACCGGCTTTCACCATCAGATAGGAAGGACGCTTCCCCTTGGCCACGCTGTCTGGATGTTGGCCCAGCACCGCTTCTTTTCCGCCTAAGGCCGGGTTACAGATAAAATATTCCAGGAAAAAGGCTTTGCTTTCTCCGGTTTCCGCGTCCTGGGCGGTAAAGGAATGCCACCACCAGTCATAGCCCCGGCGGGCTAAGGGTCCCTTTAACATGGGGTAATTTCTTGTTAGATCTTGCTTATTCATGACTTTTCCTAAACGTCAAACTTAATGGCAGCTGGAATGGCAGCCACATGGTCTTCCCATTGTTCTCCGGGGATATCCTCAATGGATACCGTGACCACAGAGGGATCTACCTTCAACGCGTCAATCAAGGCCTGTTTCATTTTGACCGCCAAATCCTGTTTGATCTCCTGGCTGCGGCCTGGTTTCATGGTAATCGCAATATGCGGCATGGTTATTCTCCTTTCTCTTCTACCGGCTCCCGCCAGCCTAAGCCCGTTTCAATTCGGCTTTTGGCCTTGGAAGCGTCGGTTTTATCCGTATAAAAAATGTAAAAATAATTCCCACCGTCCGGGGGAGCATCCTGCTCCTCTGCAGAACCCTGTCAAAAGAAACGACCAGGGCTACGGTTTACTACTCTAAGCTGATAAGGAATATTCTCTTCCGCTAGAATTCGTTGGGCTGCCATCTGATCCTCCCAACAAGGGGTGGAAAAGACCTCTCGCCTACGCCAAAATCGAATCATGCTTCCTCCTGTTCTGGGAGGTTTTCCTCCCCCTTTGCCTGGGGTAATCGCGCCTCTGCCCTTTTCAAGGAAAAGGCCAGCAGCATGCCAATGACCACCAGGGAACCGAACAACACATACATCAGCTGATAGCTGCCTGTCTGGTCAACAATACGTCCAGCGATAATGGGGGCCAAAGCCGCGGGGATGACCGATAACCCCACAATGCCATAATTGGCACCAAATTGCCGGGTACCAAAAAATTCCGAAGTAAACACCGGGAATAAGGTAATAAAGCAACCATAAGTGACCCCGAAAAGCACACTGCCCACCATAAATGCAGCTTTACTGGCATAAACCAGGAACAAAAACACATTACTCGCCGCGATCAGCAAGGCTATCCCCAACACCAAATGACGGGGAAAATGATCAGACACCAGCCCGCAGAAGGGGCGAATCAAACAATTCCCCAGGGAAAACAGAGAAACGAAAATGGCAGTCTGGGTCAACCCTAGTTCCAGCTCAATTATGTGGGTCATCTGGGAATTCATGGCCAGATTATTGCCGCCCACCAAAATCATCAGCACAAAGAGCATCCAAAATCCGCGGGTTTTGAGCATTTCCCGCCAGCCCATGTCCCGGCCGTTTTCCAAGGGCACTTTTTTCCCTTTTTCCACGGGGAAGCAGGCATCCATATCATAATCCGGCGGCGGGTCCCGCAAAATGCAGGAGCAAATCAGCAGCACCGGTACGATTAAGGCACCGATGGCGCAAAAGGTTGCAGTCAAGCCAAAGTGGCGGATCAGCAAGGAAATTAAGGGGCTCATATAGACGGAAGTCATGGCAAAGGCGCAGATGACCAGGCCGGAAACTAAGCCCCGTTTCCGGTTGGGTATCCAACGCATACAGACTGCCAGGGCGCTAATATAGCTCAACGACACGGCAGTCCCCACGCAGAAGCCAAAGAAAAAGCACATCCAAAAAGGCGTATAGGAAAAGCCAGAACCTACCATGCCCACGGCAAAGAGCAGCGCGGAAAGGCGGATCACCATCTTTGGCCCGTAACGATCTACCAAAAAACCGCCCGCAATCATGCTGACCGCATAGAACACCTGATTCACCGAATAAGGCGCGCTTGCCGCCACATTGCTCCAACCCCAAAGCTCGGTCAACCCCTGAGAAAAGACGCTCCAGGCATAAATCACGCCGATCAGCAAATCAATGAAAATCGCAGAAAACAGAATTTTCCATGGCCATCGATTCCGTGTCACCAAAAGACAGACACCCCCTCTACCCCTGCGCTCACCTTGTTTTGTTTTTCCCTAATAAAAAAATTATCCCATAAACCGGCCCCTCTGTCAACGTGGCAAAAGGGGCAAAATGAAG
>CAKRYM010000163.1 GCA_934427095.1 uncultured Bacillota bacterium
AGCATGATTTCCCAAAGGTCAGGGGAGTTTTGCCGGCCGGTGATGGCTACGCGGATGGTGTTGCTCACTTCTACAATGCTACCGGCATAAGCATCCGGGTCTTTCTTGTATTTCTTAGGCTGTAAGGCGTAATTCTGCTCTTCGCAGATTTGTTTGACCTTACCAAACCAGGTTTCGCTGCTATCCTGGAAATCCACTAGTTCCAGATAACGGCTGAGAATCGCCTGCTTCTTTTCTTGATCCACAGGGAAATCATCCTCCACCTGGAAACGGCTGGGATAATAGAAGGAGAGGAAAGCCGTGGCTTGCTTCCAATTATACATATCCTTACGGGGTCTATCCCCGCCGCGGCCAATGTTCAGGATACGCAGGGCATAGTCCTTATCCCCTTCCAGCAAAGCGGCAAATTCCCCGTCATAGCGTTTGGCCCAGTCCAGCAAACCAGCATAAACTTCTTCCGCGCTCATGCGGCAGAGGACCTCCTTGCTGATATCCTGCAATTTCACCAGGTCAAACAAGGCGCCGCTATTGCTCATCTTTTCCGTGGTAAAGGGGAAATCCGTCAAAGGCGCCGTGGGGTTATCCAAGCGCCACTGTTCATAATTGGAATTTAGCACGGTCATGAGATATTCCCAGATCCCTGCCTGGAGATACCCTTCCGCCATATAGTATTCCAAACCTAGTTCCGGGTCTTTCCGTTTGGAAAGCTTACGTTTAGCGCCGGTATTTTCATCAATTTTCATCAGCTGGGCCGTGTGGCAGAACACCGGCCTTTCCCAACCTAACAGGTCAAAGACCTGCACATGCATGGGCAAGGTGGCCAGCCATTCTTCCCCGCGCACGACATGGGTGGTACGCATGAAATGGTCGTCCACTACATGGGCAAAATGATAGGTAGGGATACCGTCGCTTTTCAGCAGGACGAAATCCTGATAATTTTCCTGTACGGTTAAATCCCCGCGGATACCGTCATAGACCGTAACCGTGTTGTTGATATCTCCTTGGCTGCGGAAGCGCAGCACCCAGCTTTCTCCAGCGGCAATCCGCTTTTCGATTTCTTCATAGGGGAGATCCCGGCAGGCGGCCCATTCTCCATAATAGCCAAAATTCAACTTTTGGGCGATTTGCTTTTCCCGCATGGCGTTTAGGGCCTCTTCTGTGCAGAAGCAGGGATAAGCGTAGCCCATTTTCACGATATGCTTGGCAATGGTTTGATAAACTTCTTTCCGTTGCCGCTGCCGATAAGGGCCGTAAGCGCCTTTGTCCCCTTCAATGGTGGCGCCTTCGTCAAAGGTTACGCCAAAAAAGGCCATGCTGTTCAGAACCGTGGCCACGGCGCCGGGCACTTCCCGTTTAGCGTCCGTATCCTCTACGCGTAGGAAAAAGACACCATCACTTTGATGGGCTAATCTTTCCCCGATTAAGGCATTATACAAATTGCCCAGATGCACAAAGCCCGTGGGGGAAGGGCCGATACGGGTGACCTTGGCTTGGGGCGGTAAATTTCTGGGTGGATAGATCTTTTCATAGTCTTCCGGCGTCTGATGAATATGCGGGAATAATAATTCCGCTAATTTTTCGTAATCCATAAGCTACCTCTGAAAAAAGATTTTTTACGCCTTCAGTATAACAAATCCCAGGAAAAATAACAACAGAGAATTAGCATGGGGATATCTAGTGGTTTAGGCAGAAAAAAATGGATATTCTACGACATATGGTAGTTTCTTTTTTGGGAAGAATCATGTATAATATATAATACCTATTTTATCAGGAGGAATGAGTCATGGGCAAAGACATCGTAACCGATCTGGGCGTCATTGACATCAGTAAGGAAGTCATTGCCAGCCTGTCGGGGATTGCAACAACGGAGTGCTTTGGCGTCGTGGGCATGGTCTCTTCCCGTATTTTCAGCGATGGTATCAGCGACTTGTTGAAGAGGGAAACCCTCTCCAAAGGTGTTGATGTTGCGGTTAAAGACGATAAATTATATATTCGCGTCAACGTGGTGGTGGGCTATGGCAACCGGGTTTCCACGGTGGCGGAAAATATTATCGACCGAGTGAAATATGCCGTGGAATCAGCGACTGGATTAACGGTAGACAGTGTGGACGTCCATGTACAGGGCGTTAGAATAGTCGACTAGCGGGAGGATTTTATGGTAGTGGAAATCTCGAAGGTAGATGGCGTAACGCTATGTAAATTATTCCGAGGCGGTGCGCAATACCTTGGCGAGCGGAAAGAGGAAGTCAATGCATTGAACGTATTTCCAGTGCCTGACGGTGATACGGGAATTAACATGTATCTTACGGTCAATTCCGCCGCCCAGAAGCTGCCGGCTAACCCTAGTGGGGTTGGTATCGGTAAAGTGGCCGGGGATTTCTCTGTGGGTACCTTAATGGGCGCCAGAGGGAACAGCGGCGTGATTTTGTCCCAGATTTTCCGGGGCTTTGCCAACGCCTTGGCCAAAAAGGAAACCGCCAATGCCGCAGATTTGGCCCAGGCCCTGCAAAAAGGGGTGGATCTTTCCTATAAATCCGTAATGAAGCCCGTGGAAGGAACGATTCTCACCGTGTTCCGCAAATTTGCGGAAGCAGCGGAAAAAGCGGTGAAAGAAGGGGCGGATATTCCGGAAATGTTCCGCCGTGCCATGGCCGGGGGCGAAGCTGCCCTGGCCAATACCCCTAATCAACTGCCGGTATTGAAAGAAGCCGGCGTGGTGGATGCTGGGGGCAAGGGCTTACTGGTGTTTATGGAAGGGGTTGCCCTGACCGCCAGAGGCGAAAAAATTGTGGCACAGGTGGCTTCTAGCAGCGCTTCAGCCCCTGCGCCGAAGAAAGCTCCTGCACAAACGGGGGCTGCGGCTTCTAATCAGGATATTGTTTATACGTTTTGCACCCAGATGCTCATCCACGGAGACAATTTGCCTGTGGATAAAATCCGGGAACGCCTTTCCCATAATCCGCCTGGGGACAGCTTGCTGGTGGTTGGGGACGAGCACACGGTGAAAATCCATTTTCACAACAACCAGCCCTGGGAAGTTTTGCAATATTGCGCGGGCTTTGGTACCTTGCATGATATTATCATTGATAATATGCGGGATCAACATCATGATATCCAGTTCGCCGCTGAGGATGGCGCCTCGGTAGAAGAGCCTGCGCCTCAGGTAGAAGAAGCTGCACAAACGCCACCGCCTGTTGCGCCGGTGGAGCCTTCCAGCCATTGCGGCGTAATTGCGGTTTGCTCTGGGGAAGGTATGGCCACCATGTTCCAGGAAATTGGTGCTAAGGTCATTTCCGGTGGGCAAACCATGAATCCTTCGGCTGAGGATTTGTTGAAAGCCGTGGAGGAATGCCCTGCGGAAGAAGTGGTCATTCTGCCCAATAACGGGAACATTATCTTAACTGCGGATCAGGTGCATACCTTGACGGAAAAACCCGTTACCGTGGTGCGGACCAAATACGTCACCCAGGGACTCATCGCCATGCTGGGCTTTGACCCGGAATTAGGCTGCGCGGAAAACGCAGAGGCCATGACGGAAGCTTGCGGCAATGTGCTTAGCGGGGAATTGACCTATGCGGTGCGGGATACCCGTTTCAATGGGTTTGAGATTGCCCAGGGG
>CAKRYM010000164.1 GCA_934427095.1 uncultured Bacillota bacterium
GCTGGAGCCTGCGTAGGGGCTTTGGGCGGCGGTGCGGGTTGCTCTCGTAAAATGGTTTCGGCAATTTCTTCTGGTGTGCCTAGTTTGGCAACGGCTTCTTCTGCGATGCCATCTTCGGTCATATCATCGATCAGCTCGCTATAATAAGCCAACTGCTTTTCTTTTTCTTCTTGAGGTAGCTGCTGTAATAGCGGCCCTAATTGGTTGAGAAATTCTTGTTTATGCATGGGTAGCGCCCTCCCGAATAAAGTCGTGCATTGCTGTAATCTCATGCCAACTCTGTAAAAATTCGTTAATCTGGTTTTTCCCCTTGGTGGTAATCCGGTAGAATTTTCGCAGGCGGCCGTTATGCTCCACGGAATAAACCGTAAGGCTACCGCTGGTTTCCAGTCGCCGTAAAATGGGGTAGAGGGTGGATTCAGAGATATCCACACAGCCAGATAAATCTTTGATGATTTTATAGCCATAAGAATCTTCTCTGGCTATGGCAGAGAGGATGCAAATTTCCAATAAACCGCGTTTCATTTGCGGATCTAACATGTTTATGGCTCCTTTCACACAATACTGTATCACGCATAGTATTATGCGTCAAGAGGTAATTGAATTTTTCAAAAGAAAAACAGGCGTTCCTTGAGAACGCCTGCAAAAAGCTTTGAGTAAAAGAACCGCTTTCAGATTTATGCATAATGATATTGTTTCCTCTTCCAGAGGAGGAAAGAGAGGGTTACCAATACTGCCAAAAATTCCGCAGCAACACTGGAAAACCAGACGCCTTCTACTTCCCAGAATAAGGGGAAAAGTAGGAGTAGACCGCCTTGGAACACTAGGGAACGCAAAAAGGAAATGGTGGCGGAAAGCTTGCCGTTACATAAGGCAGTAAAAAAGGAAGACCCAAAAATATTGAATCCGCAGACCAAATAGGTTAAAGAAAAAATGCGGAAACCATGCACGGTTAACTCTTTTAAGCGGGGGTGATACCCCACAAAGATGTTGGCCAATGGTTCTGCCAATAGTTCCGCGCTGGCAGTCATCACCAAAGCGGCAATGCCTGTAACGACTAGGCTTTTTTTGTAAATGTTTTGTAATTCACTATGGTTTTGGGCCCCATAATGATAGCTAACTAGAGGAGCAATACCTACTACAAAGCCTAGGAAAATGGAAATAAAGACAAAATTTACATACATAATGGCACAAATGGCTGCCACTCCCATTTCCCCCACTAAACGCATCATCTGTAAATTGAACAGAATATTGATGAGGGACATGGAAACATTGGACATCATTTCTGATGAGCCATTGCCACAGCTTTTTAGTAGCATTTTTCCATAAAACTGCGGTTTCGTCAGCTTGAGCAAGCTGTCATTAGGCCGACTGAAATAGAACAGCGGGATGATGCCGCCGACCAAATACCCGCAAACCGTAGCCAGCGCTGCTCCGAAAACGCCCCAGGAGAACACATAGATAAAGAGAAAATCCAGCACCATATTGGTGACGCCAGCAGCAATGGAAAGGAAAAGCCCCATTTGGGGTTTTTCCGCAACCACAAAAAAACTTTGGAAGCTGGTTTGCAGCATAAAAGCGACACTACCACTAATCAACACGGTACCATAAACCACCGTGTCCTGCATTAATAAATCACTAGCGCCAAAAAGAATAGCAATCGGGTGAATAAAAATAATGCAAAACACGGACAAAATAGCCCCGATGGTGATAATGGTATAGATAAGCAGGGAAAAGTACTGATTGGCTTTATCCCGATCTCCTTGTCCCAATGTTTTGGCCACTTCCGCACTACCGCCAGTTCCCAGCATAAAACCAAAGGCACCAATAATCATGGCCAGGGGGTAAATGATGTTGGTAGCGGAAAGCGCATTGTCACCTACGCAATTGGAAATAAACAGACCGTCCACCACCCCGTAGATTGCAGTGATTAACATCATAGAAATAGACGGGATGGTGAAACGTAATAGCTTTTGATAGCTAAAATGGTCAGAAAGCTGAATTCTCACCGAGCTGCACTACCGAACCAGTGGTTGGCAAAATCCACCAGCGGGGGGATAATTTCTTTAATGACTAGGCCGCTTGTATTGATGCAAAGGTTATAATTTTCCTTTTCCCCCCATTTGTTATCCGTAAACAGCTTTTGATAACTGGCGCGGCCTTTATTCATTTTGTTGATCTGTTTTTCCAATTCCTTATCGCTGAGGTCCTCTCCCTCCGGCGCTTTAGCACGGCAACGTTTGATCTTAGAGGCCATGTCCGCATAGATAAATAACTTTAATGGTTTCTTTGCAGCCAAAATAGAATCCGAACAACGCCCAACAATTACACAGTCGCTTTTTCCTGCTAAGTCTTGCAAGATGTCATGTTGGGACATCATGATCTTGGTCAAGTTATCCTGGAAAAAGTAAGGGGAAACAAAGGAGCGTCCATAGGTAATGGGATAGTAGATGGTAAGTTTGTTTTCCAAAATGTTTTGGACATATTCCTCTGCCAGACCGCTATGTTCTGCGATAGCGGTGATAATTTCTTTATCATAGTAAGCAATTTCTAAAGCTTCTGCCAGGCGTTTACCTACTTCTCTACCGCCGCTACCGAACTCTCTGCTAATGGTAATGATTCTGTTCATGTAAAAAACTCCTTTCTCTTGGCTCTGCCAGTGGGATATGGCCAGATCCGGGTTTCCCATCCCGGGAAAGTGCTTACCCCAAGAGCGGTTGCTTTTTTTTCATGTGCTTATTATACTATATTTGCTAGGGAATTTCAATCCCGGCCAAGCATTGAGAAAGAAGAGGGAAATCATGCTGCAAGTCGTAGCAGGTTTTATTCGGAAAGGCAATCGGGTACTGCTGTGTCAACGGCCCCGAAAAAAGGCCCGAGGATTGTTATGGGAGTTTCCAGGCGGTAAGGTGGAGGCAGGGGAAACCCTTTGTCAAGCCTTGCTTAGGGAAGGTAGGGAAGAGCTAGGGGTAACATTGTTTCCCCAGCATATCCTAACTGAGGTAACTTATGCTTATCCTGATGTCACCGTGCATCTGACGCTGATCTTGGCGGATTTGGCGGGGCAAGAGCCGAAACAGTTAGAGCATGAGGCCTTTTTCTGGGCGGACTGCACCGCTTTGTCTGATATCCCTCTTTGCCCGGCAGATCAGCAAATGCTGAAACAGTTGGAGCCTTTGTTACCCCAATTGCTGTTGCAGGCTGGTACAGGGGAAGCGCAAAGTTGGACAGGGCAGAACAACGAAGCGCTGCTTGTCCTTTCTTCTTGGCCAAAGGATGGCGTTTCTTCCCATGCTTTACTCCGTAAAGCCGCACTGTTGTATCGTGGTAAGCAGGCGGAAAATTGGTCAATTGCTCAAGATTCTCAGGGTAAACCCTATTTTCCAGAGGTAGAGAACGTCCATTTTAATATTACCCATAGCGGTGATTATTGGTTGTGTGCCTTTTTTTCTGAACCCGTGGGAATCGATTTACAAATTCATGACCACTGCCAAAAAGAACGACTGTCTAAACGGTTTTTCCATCCGAATGAGGATAGGTTTTTGCAGACAAAAAATTATGCACCATTTTTTGATCTTTGGGCGGCCAAGGAG
>CAKRYM010000165.1 GCA_934427095.1 uncultured Bacillota bacterium
ACATACCACCATATGGGGAAACCAACAAACACCGTATCATAGGCCGCCATATCCACTACCGAATTGGCAATGGCAGGACGAGAAGCGGGGTCCTTCATCTCTAAGCTGGAACGGCTTTGGGCATCATGCCAATCCAAATCCGCCGGCGTATAGGGTTGGGCTGGCAAAATCTCATGCAGCGTCCCACCAGTTACTTCCGCCACGGTCTTCGCCAATTTTGCGGTTTGGCCGCTGGCAGAAAAATAGGCTACCAAAGTTTTTCCCATTGCAATTCCTCCTTATTTTCTTTTTCCTAATCGATTTCATTTTAACATTCCCCTTGAATAAATTCAATGCATAAACGCTTTTCCTGATCGGTACATCATCGCGGCATTCCCGCTTCCCTCATCACTGTTTGACACAGAATAGCTCTATTCGCAAAAACTCACATAAAAAGAAGGATTAGCAACCTGCTCGCCACTTATAAAGACAGGGAAAAGAAAAAATAGGGTGTTCATTAGTACCAGTTGCACCATGATTCATCCATTTCACCCAAAAAAGAAAGAGTGTTCGTCATTTGGTTACGAACACTCTTTTTGTGCAGTTAAGCAATCAAAATCCCAGCTGCGTTTATCCTGTTTTCTTTATTACTATTAAACGAAAATATGGGAGCAAAAGTGCGATCCGTGTTTACACGCCAACAAAACCAGGTATTTCTCCAAAAGGAGTTTTCCTTTGGCCCAGTAGAGAGTTTATTGCTGATACGCAAAATGAGGGTAATGGTTTGCACGCAAACACATTATACACGACAGGAGAACAGGCAGGTTGTTGCGAGTAAGAATTAGCCAAACCTGTTCATTTTTATATGCAATGGCAGACATACAAAAGCAGAGCAAAACAATGATAGATTTATATAATGCTTATAGCCCCAGTAATTGCTTTTTCTTCGCATCAAATTCCTCTTGGGAAATAATGCCACTATCTAACAACTGCTTGAATTTTAGTATTTCATCAGCGACGGATAAGTTGTTTTGCTGCTCTACTGCTGAATTGGTGTTTGATTTGTTTGATTCGGCAATGATGCTGAGTAATGATAACGCCTCTTGCGCTTGAGTATATAGTTGCTTATATAGGGCTCCATCTTTTTTTGTTTCAGATTCGATAAAGTTAATATAAACAATGGGGATATCCATATTGTTCATTGTAATTTTTATTTGAAGTTTAGAGCACGTCACCTTTTGCTTATGCCCTGTACTTCCGCCGACTATGGCACCCACGCCGCCAAATAAAGCACCGCCGACAATCGCTCTTCCAACGCCACCTGTTGCCGTCTTCGAGCAATTCATAATCTAATATATCTGAATAGTTATAGATTCGTAAGTCTTTGATTGAGCCAGTAAGGCTGGTTTTAGGAATAGCAAACTTTTTGCTGGTATCATCAAAGTGTATGAAGTTACCGACCTTTTTTGTTGCTTGAAAAGAAGTTATTTCTGCCAAGTGCTCTTGTATGCCTTGAGAAATACCAACTTTTTTTTGAAGTTCTTCTAATGGGTATTTTTTAGGTTTACCAGCATAATGCCGCCATCTGCAAGCATTTTTGCACAATTCTGACAAACGAATAGCCCATTATACTTTGCTGATGATTTTGATAATGCACCTGTCGGCGTACCACAAATAGGACAATTCTCCTTTTTAAATATACCCATCATTTAAGCCTCCTTTTTTATCTCAATATTAATATTCCTTCTACAACTACATGCATGCTAAAAGTGGACTCATTTATAATAGTTCACAGTCTAAACCATAAAACGCTTATCGAAAACAGTATATTATGAAAGAGCCAATTTTTTCAATATTTATGGATAAAATATATGGAAAGGAGGTGCTTTCTTCTTCCGTAAGCCGCTCGGCTTGAAGGTAGGCTTACGCCGTACCCCGTTGGAGAAATAGATATTCTCATATCGGTCCAAGAAAACAAATAATCCGAACCCATCTCCTATCGGAAACAAGTTCGGATTATATTGGTTTGGTGCCGGTGACCGGGCTCGAACCGGTACGGCGTCACCGCCGGGGGATTTTAAGTCCCCTGCGTCTGCCAATTCCGCCACTCCGGCAAAAATACAAGAAAGGGTGGAATTGGCTCCACCCTTTCTGATCGTGGAGGCGCCACCCGGACTTGAACCGGGGGTAAAGGATTTGCAGTCCTCTGCCTTACCACTTGGCTATGGCGCCATCAGCGTTTTTTATCATAGCATATCGGCTGGAAAAAATCAAGAGAATTTCCAGAATTATTTTGTCTTTTCCCCAGTCAAGCTTGGACTTGCCTGTTTAACCAGGCAAATAAATTTTCCAACACTTCCTCCGTATTTTCTTCATGTAACAATTCATGCCGGGCTCCAGGATAGGCAATTGCCGTCACTTGTTTAGCGCCTTCTGCTTGCAGCCGCTTGGTCAATTGACGCATGCCCTTGCCATAGCGTCCTACCGGATCTTTCTCCCCGTATAAAATCAGCAAGGGCATATTCAGCCAGTTTTGGGGCAAAGGACTAGGATTATCCATTTCCCGCATGCCCAAAAACATTTGTTCAAACAAACCAATGCTAGGAATAAACCGGCAAAACTCATCTCGCTCATACTGCCGCCAAACTTCAGGCAAGCGGCTAATCCAAGCCATAGGGGATCCCCCGGCTAAAGTGGGTAAAGCATAGCCCCCAAAGATGATATTCCTCAGCAGACGGCTAGCATAATGTCGCCCTCGTAGTTTTTCCCCTACCCCACAAAGAAAAAGCCCCAAATCATAATACCATAGGGGGTTGGAAGCGCTACCCAGCAATACGACCCCAGCATAAGGCAGAGCCCAACGCAACAAGGTATCCCGTACAGCAAAGGAACCCATGCTGTGCCCCAAAAGAAAAATAGGCGTATCCGGGAACTGCTCCTGCAAAAGCTCTCCGTATTGACGAATATCCTTCAGCAAACAGGTCCAACCGTCTGTTTCCGCCAAAAGCCCTCGCCTTTCCCCAGGCCTGATGCTTAACCCATGCCCCCTCTGGTCATGCATAGCCAAAACAAAGCCTCTTTGACTAAGATATTGCCCTAAGCGGTGATAACGACCGCTGTGTTCGTTAATACCATGTACTCCCTGAATGACGCCCCGGGGCTTTTCATCCGGCAACCATTGTCTAGTAAACAAATTCACTTCCCCACTGGCGTCTGGGAAAGAAGTGACCTTGTTTTTCATTGTCAAGCCCCCTTCTTTTTCTCAACTGGAAAATACATTTTTCAGCATAAATTCAACTTGTCTTTTCTTGTTATACAAATTCGCCCTTTGTAGTGGAATTCCCGTCATAAAGAAACAAAAACCGAAATCTATTTTGGCGCAAGTATCCCCAGTTTAACCCAAAGAATCCGTTTTTCCTTCCTGAAAAAAAGAAAAACATCAAAAAATTTATACTTTTTTATCCACAGATTCATCCACCTATTAATTTACGTGTTTAACT
>CAKRYM010000166.1 GCA_934427095.1 uncultured Bacillota bacterium
ATCCGCAGTGTCACACAAAATCACAATGTTAGAGGAAGAACGGCCAATCCACTGGGTAGGATCCTCATCATAAGCCGCCTGCAAAGTAGCGTCATCGATCTCGAGATTCGCCAAGAGTTCCTCTCTTGTCAGATTATACAACTGTTCATAATATTCGTTGACAACCAGCTGATTATAGCTCTGTTGATCCAAAAATTCTTTCAGCCAATCGCCGAATTCCAAGGTCAAGCCTTTTTCCTCAGCCAGCTGCTTGATAATTTCATTATCAATTACGGTATCAAAGTAGTACTTTTCCATTTCCCCTAGAGTTCCAGAAGCACTTTCCTCATTCAGCAAGTCCACCTGGTAATAGGTATTCATGGCGTCATAATAATTATAATAATATTGCAAATAACTGTTGCTCACGTAATACTTATATTCCGACTCATAGACCGGTTCTCCGTTTACGGTAGCAATAACGGCATCTTGACCACAAGCAGCGAGGGTGAGCAACATCGCTGCCATAACAACGATTAACAAAAACTTTTTCAACAATAATCATCCTTTCTTCATGCATTTCAAACTAGCAATGATTATACCATACGTCATTGTAGAAAGATAGCAATAAATCGCATTTCACAAAAGCTTCAGTTGGCAGAAAAAACAATTCCATAAAGTTCTTTCAACAAACGATGAACCATATCCGCTACGGCAATTCCGCTACGGAAGCCAGTTGTAGAAACCTTCATCATAAAGCCATTTTTATCGAAAAATTGTAGCCGTTTCCGCCAATTCTGAACCAACTTCATCAAGTGTTCCCCATCAACAGGATGCTTCTCCTCAAAACGGATTTCCACAAAAGTTTCCCGCTGTTTGATAGAGAGAATGCCTAGCTTCTGGGCGAGAATTTTGATCCTGCCTAAAAAGAGCAGGTTTTCTACAATGGCTGGTAACTGTCCATACCGATCACACAACTCCACAGAAAGATGATCCAATTCTTCGCTTGAGCCAGCCGCAGCAATTCGCTTATATATCTCCACCTTTAAAGCAGAATCGGGAATATAATCATCAGGGATAAAGGCGTTCATATCGAACTCCAGCAAAGTAGAAAGCTCGGAATCTACCGTTTCCACCCCTCTGGCTCGATTCATCTCTTCCGCCAACATTTTGCAATAGAGATCAAAGCCTACTGCAGCAATATGCCCATGTTGTTCTGGCCCTAAAATATTTCCGGCCCCGCGCAATTCCAAATCCCGCATGGCAATTTTAAAGCCAGCGCCCAGTTCGGTAAAATCACGAATAGCAATCAACCGTTTTTTTGCCACATCGTTCATCACATGTTCCCGGCGATAGGTAAAGTAGGCAAAGGCCTGTCGTTCTGATCGACCTACTCTTCCCTTTAACTGGTACAATTGGGCTAAGCCAAACATATCCGCTTCATCAACAATCATGGTGTTGGCGTTTGGAATATCCAGGCCATTTTCCACAATGGTCGTGCATACCAAAATGGCTGCCTTTCCTTCCACAAAATCCAACATTACCGCTTCCAACTCTTTTTCCCGCATCTGGCCGTGGCCAACCAATATTCTGGCTGTTGGCAACAATTCTTGCAGGCGGGAAGCAATCTCATAAATATCCGCCACCCGATTATGCACAAAATAAACTTGCCCGCCACGGCTAATTTCTCTAGCCATGGCGTCACGAATCAAACGCTCATTATATTCCAAAACATAAGTCTGTACTGGCCGGCGATCATCCGGGGGCGTGGTAATAACGCTCATTTCCCGCATACCCACCATGGACATATGCAAAGTACGGGGAATGGGCGTGGCAGACAGGGTCAGCACATCTACTTTGGTTTTCATCTGTTTAATTTTTTCTTTATGGGTAACGCCAAAACGTTGCTCTTCATCAATAATCAATAGGCCTAAATCCTTAAATTTCACATCAGCAGAAAGGAGCCGATGGGTACCCACAATAAAATCCATTTCACCGCTTTCCAGCTTTGCCAAAATCTCTTTGCTTTGCTGATGCGAGGTAAATCTAGACAAACTGGCGCATTGAATAGGAAAACCTTTAAATCTCTCGACAACCGTACGATAATGCTGTTGTGCCAGCAAAGTAGTGGGTACCAACATTGCGACCTGTTTTCCATCCATCATCGCTTTAAAGGCAGCGCGGAGGGCAATTTCTGTCTTACCATAACCCACATCCCCACAAAGAAGACGGTCCATTACCTTAGGTTTTTCCATGTCCTGCTTAATTTCTTCACTACTGGTCAACTGGTCATCCGTTTCCTGATAGGGAAAGGCGTCTTCAAATTCCCGCTGCCAAGGGGTATCTGGGGAAAAAGCAAAGCCAACTGTACGCTCACGTTCAGCATACAGTTTCAGCAATTCATCTGTCATCTCCCGCACAGAGGCGCGGACTTTGGCCTTGACACGGTTCCATTCCCCACCGCCAAGTCGGTAAAGTTTGGGGGCATTCCCTTCACCGCCAATGTATTTCTGGATCAAATCCAGCTGTCCCACAGGAAGGTACAGTTTATCCTCACCGGAATAACGGATCAATAAATAGTCCCGCTCAATATCGCCAATGGTCAACCGCTCTACGCCCATATATTGGCCGATACCCTGCGTGACATGGACCACATAATCGCCTACCTGTAAATCTAGGAAATTGTTAATCTTTTCCCCGCCTTTATAGATGCGGCGATGACGTTTACGACTCTGACGAGAGAACATTTCTCGTTCTGTAATCAGCACCGTATTTAGCTGCGGACTATCAAAGCCGGCAGTAAATGCCGCTAATAAACAAGTGCAAGCCGGCAATTGATTTTCACTAAGGATTTGCTGAATCCGCTCTAAGCGCATAGCAGAACTAGCCGCAAAAACAATGTTACGGCCAGCTTGCAAGAATTGCTGCATATCAGAGAAAAACTCCTGGGGTTGTTGTGCATAGGAAGTTAACTCCCGGCCCAAGAAATTTCGCTCAATGATGGGGATAAGACCGCCAGTATCCATGCTTAGTTGGGCAAAAAGTAAAGCAGGATGAGAAGCAAATTCCTCCTTTAGTGTAGCATAGTCCACAAAATTGTGATAAAACGACGGTAGCAAACGACCCTTATCTAGCAAATCATAATAACGGTTTTCCCGTTCAGATTGTAAGGTTTCCGCTGCTTTTGCTACTTCGCCTGGTTCGCTAATGAGAATAGGGCATCCGGGCATATAGGATAACAAGGTAGTGCTATCGGGATATAACAAACCCAACAGTCCTTCCAAACCATTGTCCCACACGCCGTTTTCAAGATAGTCCAGTAGCGGACCAAAGGTGTCTTGTAACTGCCGCTTATCTGGACCATGTAAATTAACCGCCACCTGCTCCATCTCTTTTTGCAGGGCCAAAAG
>CAKRYM010000167.1 GCA_934427095.1 uncultured Bacillota bacterium
TCCGGTACACCGTCAGCATCTTTTGCCGCAAAAGGCAAATATTCCGTTGGGCTGCAAGTGGGTTTTTTCCGGTCAATAATTTCAATAGGTTCGTCGGGATCAACGTCAAATTTTTCCCGCAAATGGCCAATCTCCTCATCCATCAATAGGATAACCGGATTCCGGTATTTTTCCGCCAAATTAAAGGCTTTAATGGTGAGATAGTAGGTTTCCATGACAGAGGAAGGCGTCAACACAATCATGGAATGATCACCATGTGCGCCCCATCTGGCCTGCTGAACATCACCTTGACTGACTAATGTCGGTAAACCGGTAGAGGGTCCCATTCGTTGTACGTCAACAATCACTAGGGGAACTTCCGTGCAGGCTGCATAACCTACTGCTTCTTGCATTAAAGAAAACCCTGGGCCAGAAGTAGCGGTAAAAGCTTTTGCCCCGCAAATCGAAGCGCCAATCACCGCGCTGATGGAAGCAATTTCATCTTCCATTTGCATAAATACACGACCATGTTGGGGCATCAATTCTGCCATATGCTCGGCAATTTCCGTTGAAGGGGTAATGGGGTAGCCACCAAAAAAACCGGCGCCGGCACGAATCGCCCCAAGAGCGCAGGCCTCATTTCCTTGTACAAGACGGATATTTTTCATTTTTCCACTCCCCCGATCTCATCAACTTCAACGCAAAAATCCGGACAATGCAACTCGCAATTCCGGCAGCCAATACATGCTGGCTGGTGAGCAACGTATGCTTTACCATCTTCGTCTTTATCTAAGACATTGGTTGGGCATAAGCTAACGCATATTCCGCATGCTTTGCAATTTTCCGTGATCACCCGCACCGTGTATTGTTTTTTCGCCATACAGCATCCCCTCCAGATCAAGTTCACCAGTTGCCACATGGAACTGGAGACGCTCAAAAAAAATAAGCCACTTCAATATACTTATTTTAAAGTTAAATAATAATTAATTATTATACACAAAGAAACAAAAAAAACAATAGTAATAGAAGAAGATTTTTTTATTATATCACAAAATTCCAATAAGTTATAGTAAAAATGAAATTTTTTCCTGTATCATTTGATGCTCTCTCCCACCAAATTCCACGTTTTGGCTTCACAAATACGAACCTGCACCATATCCCCAGCTGACAGCTTTTCTTCAGCCGGAAAAATGACAATCTTGTTGCCGTCTGTGCGGCCAGAAAACATGTTGGGATTATTCCGGCTGGGCCCCTCCACCATCACTTGCTGCAAAGAAGCAATCATTTGCTCATTTTTGGCTAAACTAATGGGATCTTGCACAGCAGCCAATCTTTGTATCCGCTCATGCTTAATTTCTTCTGGCACTTGATCTGGCATTTTTGCAGCCGGCGTACCACTACGTCGGGAATAAAGAAACGTATAAGCAGAATCAAACTGACATTTTTCTATAAAAGCCAAAGTCGTCTGAAAATCCTCTTCTGTTTCGCCAGGGAAACCAACAATCAGATCTGTTGTAATCACCGCATCAGGAAAACGGCTACGGATCTGTTCTAATAGCCCATAGTAATAGGCTGACGTATATCCACGGTTCATCAGCTTTAGCAGACGATCACAGCCCGATTGCACAGGTAAATGAAAATGGCGGCATACTTTTGGCAAAACTGCTATGGTATCCAGCAGTCGCTGAGAAAAGTCCCGAGGATGAGAAGTCATATACCGAATTCGTTCTAGCCCGTCTATTGCGTGGATTTGCTTTAGTAAATCAGCAAAATCTACGCCATCTTCCTGAAAATCCTTGCCATAGCTGTTCACATTTTGCCCCAGCAGCTGGACTTCTTTCATTCCATGGCTAACCATAGCGGAAATTTCGGCAAGAATCTCCGCTGGCTTGCGGCTACGTTCTCGCCCTCGTACATAAGGCACAATACAATAACTACAAAAATTGTTACAGCCATAATTAATATTAACCTGACCACGGTATCCTTGAGTAGTCAGGGTTTCATCATCCAGAGCACGGGTTAATTCCGTGCCACCATAACGCTCATCCACAGCAACAATACGCTGGCCGTTTGCCTGATAAGCAGCAATATATTCTGGTAAACGCGCCGCAGCAAAAGTACCGATGATGATCCCCACATGACGATAGCTTTTCTGCAACAGCGACGCTACCCCTTCACGCTGTGACATACATCCGCATACTACAATGGTTAACGCCGGATTATTGTCTTTCAGCTTTTTAATACTTCCAATAAAGCCTAAGGCACGGTTTTCTGCATTCTGCCGCACGCAGCAAGTATTGATCAGGATAACATCGGCGTCTTCTATGGTTGTACAAGCAGTCATTCCGCGTTTCTGCAACAAAGAACCAATCATGGCCGAATCGTTTTCATTCATTTGGCAGCCAAATGTCTGAATAAAAAACTTCATGTTACCTCCCGCTGGCCGGACGAAAATCTACAATTTGCAACTGTACATTTTCCCGGCCGTTATACAGATTAACGGCTAAATGATAAAGAATATCTACTTCTATACATCGGCTAGAGCCACTACTGATCAATTGTTCCCAACACATATGGCCAAAGGTATCACAAATATAGGTCTCTAGCTTCTCCTTACCATGAAAATCAATGGCTTCACAAAGGTAGCCGCTGGCGTGTCGAAGATGCCAACGAAGCACAGACCCATTTTTCCCCAAAAGGGAAAGCTTGACCAAGGAAAGATTCTTATCCGCAAACAGCGGCACCTCATTTCCCTTCCCCACTGGAGAAAAGGCTTGTAAGGCTTTTGCTAAGCGTAAGGTTACATGAGTAATAGCCAAAGGACAATCAATGCGAAAAATTGGTGCATACTCATCCATGCTTTGCTTGCAAGAAGCATTAATCAGGTAGCGGAACTCTTGGAGTCTCTCTTTTTTTATGGCAAGGCCTGCCGCCAAAGTATGTCCACCAAATCCAGTTAAAGCACTTTTGACTTCTGTTAAGCCTTGAAAAAGATCATAGCCATCTAAAGAACGCCCGGACCCGCGTAACTCCTCACCATCGCCACCAAAAACAATGGCTGGCCGAAAATATTTCTCTTTCAGTCTTCCTGCAATAATCCCAGCTACACTCTGGGAAATAGTCGGGCTATGTAGCACAATGATTTTATCCTGATCTAGCTTTTCCTGGGCGATCATTGCTTCAGCATCTCTTAGCCCATCCTCCGTCATTTGTCGTCTTTGCCGATTTAATTCTACCATTCTCTGGGCCAATTGTTCTGCCTCAGTCAGATCCGTTGTCATAAAAAGGCGTACGCCTAAATCTGCGCTTTCTAAGCGGCCACAGGCATTAATAC
>CAKRYM010000168.1 GCA_934427095.1 uncultured Bacillota bacterium
ACGTGGCCGATCGTACCTACGTTTACATGCGGTTTCGTACGTTCAAATTTTTGCTTTGCCATTTGCGTCTTTCCTCCTAAATGGTTTCAATAATAATGAGAAACGGTAATCGTAAAAAGAATAATCTTAGGAAATTAAACAGTTGTATCCAATTCAAGATTTTATAGCATAGAGGCAAGATTGTCAAATGAAATTTATGACGGCTTCTAGTGTTTTGCCAATGGGCTCCCGAATGACTAGGTC
This sequence comes from uncultured Bacillota bacterium, assembly GCA_934427095.1. GTDB lineage: Bacteria > Bacillota > Dehalobacteriia > UBA4068 > UBA4068 > RGIG3155. The sequence goes on from CAKRYM010000168.1 coordinate 244, forward strand.
CGCCTTGGCGTCATAATCCGTGGCGCTCTTATTGATCAGTACCAATTTGCGGCCTCTAAACCAGTGTAAGAGCCCCGCAGCAGGATAAACCACCAAGGATGTGCCGCCGACGATTAATACGTCCGCCGCAGCAATGGCTTTTTGCGCAGCAGAAAGAACCTTTTCGTCTAAGGCTTCTTCATAGAGGACTACATCGGGCCGAACAATGCTGCCGCAATCCGGACAGTGGGGAACATCGCCTTTGGCAGAAAGGATGAAATCCACACCGAATTTGAGGCCGCAGTTTAAGCAGTAATTCCGCAAGACCGAACCATGCAGCTCGTATACGGTTTTGCTGCCTGCCTGCTGATGTAGACCATCGATGTTTTGGGTGATTACCGCTTTTAGCTTTCCCATGGCTTCCAGTTTGGCTAAGGCGAAATGGGCGGGATTGGGTTTTGCGTCCTTGTAGATTAATTCATTGGTGTAATATCGGTAGAAATCCTGAGGCCGCTGTTCGAAAAAGGTGTGGGACAGCATGATTTCCGGTGGATAACCGTATTTATGCTCCGCCTGATATAAACCGGCTTCACTGCGGAAATCCGGAATATTGGATTCCGTGCTTACTCCTGCGCCGCCGAAAAAGACGATGTTGTCAGAGCCGCGGAGGATATCCGCCAATTCCTGCAAGGTATCCATGGGCAAGCCTCCCTTAATTCAGCAGAACTTCTTCCCAAAGCTGTTCATAATGGGTACGCACATCCATGGGCAGGTCGGTGAAATAATAAGAAGTGGGCGCTTCGCCTTTTGCAGGGTAGAGGATTTCATTCTGGTAGTAATAATAATCCGGGTTGTTGACCACTTCCATGTTGGGGCTGCTATAGCCTACATATTCCGCATTGGCTAAGGCCACCTGAGGTTCGCAGAGGAATTCGATATACATCATGGCTGCATCATAATTGGCCGCGTTAGAAGGGATGCAGATGGAATCCACCGCGTAAATGGTGCCTTCCTTGGGGTAGACCATGGCCAAATCATTGTTGTTCTCATACATGATGAGGAAATCCCCGGAATAATAGGGGGCCAGGGCGGCGTTACCGCCTTCCATTTTGTTGAACACTTCATCCATGACTCTGGCTTGCAGCACATCGTTCTGTTCTTTCAACAGCTCAGCAGCTGCGTCCCAGTCTTCCGTATTGGTGGAGTTCACATCCTGGCCTAAGACCAATTGTGCCAGGGAGAAAGCATCGCGAGAATTGTTAAAGGTGAGGATGTCCCCAGCGTAATTTTCATCCCAGAGAATTTCCCAGCTGTCCGGGGTGCCTTCCACCATGGTGGTGTTGTAAATCAGCCCGGTCATGCAGTACATATAGGGTACGGTATAGGTTTCTTCCGGATCGAAATAGAGGCCTTTGAATTCGTCGTTGATGTATTGGTAATTGTTCAGCCGGGTGTAATCCAAGGGTTGCAGCATATCCTCGCTGATCAGGCGCTGAATCATGTAGTCAGAAGGAATGATGATGTCGTAAGACACTGCGCCGCTTTTCATTTTGGAATACATGGCTTCATTGCTTTCGTAGTTGGTATAATTAACTTTGATGCCAGTGAGTTCTTCAAAAGCTGCGTTAACATCCAGGGAGCCTTCGGAACCATCGGACAGATAAACGCCCCAGTTGAATACGTTCAGCTCCGTACCAGCGAAATCTTGGTTATAATTGCCGGTCAAACTTTCCATGTCCAGCTCTTGGCCGCCGCTGCAGGCGCTGAGAGCCAGGCAAAAAACAAGGGTGAGGACGAGAAAGAGTACTTTTTTCATGTTGGGTTATTTCTCCTTTGCGTAAGTTTTTTGAGCACGGCTCTGCAAGGCATTGGACAAGAGCAGCAGGACCAGAATGATCACAAAAATCATGGTGGATAAAGCGTACATATCCGGTTTAACGGTTTTTTTGGTCATGGCGAAGATTTTCAGCGGCAAGGTCTGAAAACTGGCGCCATTGGTGTAATAGCTGATGACGAAATCATCCAAAGACAAGGTAAAGGCCATCAGCCAACCGGCCGCTACACCGGGGCGAATATAGGGCAAGGTTACTTTGAAAAAAGCCTGCCTAGACGTGCAGCCTAAATCCAGAGCTGCATGATATAGATTGCGGTCAGATTGCCGTAATTTGGGTAGAACGTTTAGAATCACATAAGGCAAGCTAAAGGTGATATGGGCGATGAGCAAAGTCCAAAAGGAAAGAGAATTTTGCAGGCCTAGCAAACGTCCGGCAAAAACGAATAACAGCATTAAAGAAACGCCGGTAACGATTTCCGGATTCATCATGGGAATATTGGTTACGGTCATTACCGTGTTTACCGCGGTTTTATTCTTCATGCGGTCAATGCCCAAAGCTGCCATTACCCCTAAAAGTGTAGCGATACTGGAAGAAACAATGGCCAAGATCAGGGTGTTGAATACCGCGGTCATGGTTTCCGCATTGCGGAATACTTCTCCGTACCATTTCAGGGAAAAACCCGCAAACACCGAGGTGCTGGAGGCTGAGTTAAAGGAAAAGAACATCATCACCAACAGAGGCGCATACAGGAAGGCAAAGATCAGAATATTTAAGCCGCGTTCAAAGGCTTTCATATGAGCATCGCCTCCTCATCATCGTCGCTAAGGTGATTGACAATGGCCATGGAAAGCAAAACCAAAATCATCAGCACCAGGGATAAAGAAGCGCCAAGATTGTAATTATAAGCCGTCTGGATTTGCCGTTCGATGGCATCCCCCACCAGCATGATTTTCCCACCGCCCAATTTTTGCGAAATATAGAAGGTGGAAACCGAGGGCACAAAGACCATCATAATACCGGAAATGACCCCTGGCATAGAGAGAGGCAAAATGACCCGGCGCAGTTTATCTACCCCAGAGGCGCCCAAATCTTCTGCTGCTTGCAACAGGGAGGAATCAATTTTCGCCATAATGGTATAGATGGGCAAAATCATATAGGGTAGGTAATTGTACACCATGCCCAAAATG
>CAKRYM010000169.1 GCA_934427095.1 uncultured Bacillota bacterium
CACAGAAGTTAAGCTCTTCTACGCCGAAAGTACTTGGGACGCCGGTCCCTGGGAGGATAGGTAGTCGCCGGGAGTAATAATCCTCGATAGCTCAACGGTAGAGTACGCGGCTGTTAACCGCGGTGTTGTTGGTTCGAATCCAACTCGGGGAGCCATAAAAAGAACCAGTCTAAAGACTGGTTCTTTTTCTATGTGTATTATTTAGCTGCTTATGTATTATCTTCACACTACCGAATGTGGCGACTGCACAGGGCATTCTGACCAACCATCCTCTGACGCTGAAAAGTAACTAGGGCTTTGCTCTAATTTTGTCCGCACATTCTTTTGCTTTTTGCTCACACTGTTTTTCTCTGTTAGCCGTACGTATCTTTGTCCTTTGCTCTTAACGAAAAAGCAGCCGCTCGTCAAAGGGGGAGGGCTGCTTTTGTTTTCTATTTTCTTTAGGGGGCGACTGTTGACATAGCCAGTTCTTAACCAGACTTACGATTGCGGCTGGCTCGAGAAAAGGTTATTTTTCGTCCAAGAGGGCTTCTTGCCAATCTGATGTGGGCATCCAGGAGCGGTCCGTGTATGTATCGTCCGCTACCTCTGCTAAATTAAGCACGGTGATATCCCCGCCTTTGACCATATCCTGAGTAATGACGGTGCTCGGAATTTCCAGCCAATTGCTGACTTCTCCGGTCATGGGATCGATGATTTTATCATATTCTTCGTTCATTTCCAGGGCTAGGATGCGTATACCAAATTCCCCGTTATAATACCAATTGGTGGTACCGCAAGCTTTCCAGGGGGAATTTTCCTGCGCCATTTTTTCGATATCCGCATTGCAAATATCTACGCTGACCATGGGAATATCATAGCCCCCTTGGGTGAGGGCCGTAAAAACACCGTTGGCATAAAGATCATAGCAGCACCAAATGGCATCGATCTCACCGGCTTGATATTCTGCCAGGGCTTCGGCAGTCACTTCTGCCATTGAGGTTTCTGCATCGCTGAAATTTAACGGCCCAATAGTTTCTACCGTTTGGATTAGGCCTTGTTCTTCATAGGCAGCATAGCCCACTTGCCGCCGATCAAAGGGAGAAAGAAAGTTGGGGCCTACCCAAACCTTAAGAATTTGGATGGGCTCCCCTGCTTCTACTTTTTCCGGATAAAGGGTGTTACAAATATAGTCCAGCAGCATTTCCGCACATTGGGCATCTTGCTGGAAAAATTGTGTTACCCCGTCAATGGTTTGTGTTTGGCCGCTTCTGTCCTTGAACTGGGTGTCGAAAGTGACGATTTTCAAGTCAGGATACTCTGCAAGAAGATTGGTCAAGAAATCATAGGCATAATTTTGCCCCCCGTGACTAAGGAGCAAGCCATCATAGCCTTCTGCCGCACATTGCGAAACGGTATCCATCCATTGGAAATCTGAGCCGTCACAGAAAAATACATCGCAAGTCATGCCCAAGGCTTCAGCGGTTTCTTGTGCCGCTTCCGCCCACATTTCAAAAATATCTGAAGATGCCATTTGCATAATGTAGGCTACTTTTTCCCCTTCCACCGGGGAATCCTCCGGGGTTTTCGTAGCTTGCTCACAGCCTGCCAGGATAGGTAAGCAAAGAAGGATAAAGATAAAGAAGAAGGCTTTTTTCATTTTTTTGCTCCTTTTTTTATTTATATGGGTAAAGATGAGGGGCTAGTATGATCAGGCATTTTCTTGAGATAAGCCTTGGATCGCTTTCTCCAAAATGTTTTCTCTTTGGCTGGGGTCAATATCCATTCCCTCTAAGAAATAGGGCACGCAATGGGGAATGCCCACCATGGCACAAAGGGCTTTGACATAGGCAAACCCTAGATGGTTTTGGCCGCAATAGCCACCGCAAGAGGAAAAATAACGCAGCGTTTCGGCTTTGCAGTAGCCTATACAGCGCCCATCTTCCTGGTAGCCAAAAGTCAGTCCGCTTACCATGATATGTTCTAGATATACTTTTAAAAGAGAAGGAAAGGACAGATCCCAATAGGGTGCGGCGATCAAAATTTCCTCTGCTGCTTGAAATTGTCTGGCTAAAGCGAACAATTCATGGTCAAACTGTTTTTTTGCACAGAGTGCGTCTCTTTTTTGTAGCGTGGCAAAATCCAAAGGCGCTAGACCTATGGCGCTAAGCTCCAGAATTTGGACATCGGTTTTTCCGCTAGCTTCCAGATAGGCCTGATAATATCTTCTTGTAGTGGAAAGTTCACCGCGAATACAACAATCAATGACGAGCATCATGTTTTCCTCTTTTCTTTGGGCTGAAGTAAGCTTTCGTTTACCTTTGTTTGTATAAGAAATGGCTTCTTTTCTATCCTAACATATGATTTTGCTTTCAGCAAGACTAAGCCTTTGGTGTTGGGCGAAAGAAGATTAGAGTAGAGGGGCTTGCAAGGAAAAACGGAGGCAGAAGGCCTCCGTTTTTGTTATTCTTGCCGTAAAAAGTAACGAACAAAGACAATACCCAGCCAAGCGACGATCACCATAAAGCCATAGACGACGCCTCTTTCCGCGGTTCCTTTGCCGCCGCCCCAGCTTTGGTCCACACTGTCATCCCTATATTGTTCCGTGATATCCCGGCCGTCCTGATCCAGTAACCGGATCTCCTCTACCCAAAAGGCGCTGACAGAATCGGGCGCTAAACCCAATTCCGCTTCCAAACTGTCCCAGGGAAGTAGCCAGAGGAAGTTTGGTTCGGAAATGGTATAGGTTTGGGAATAACGTTCAAATTCGCTGCTGTCTGCTGCCAACGTAGCGCGGAAAACCACCCGCATGGCGTAAATTTCCCGGCAATTGTCGCCTGCAAAAGCAAAGACACGCTCCTCACTTTCTTTGGTCCAAACTGTTTCTGCGCTGACTCCGGCGGTGTAGGGGAAGGGGCTTTTGGAAGCACGGATGGGCCGATATTTGCCATTCCACCCGCGAATCAGGCTGATGACGCCATGGACATTGTCTTCATTTTCTGCGGCATAGGCGATATACAGATATTTACCTTCCGTTGCTGAAGCGACCACCCGTAGAGGGGTGCCTGTTGTCACCTCATGGGAAAGGATGGAATCTTCCGGGCTAGGAATATAATCTTCCACAGCGGCAAAACGGCCGGCTTCCGTATTGGGGTAATGGAATTCCTGGTCGTATAGCCACCACATACACCAGAGCGTGAGCAACGCTGCTAGGATAGCGGCAATGAGCCGGGTGC
>CAKRYM010000170.1 GCA_934427095.1 uncultured Bacillota bacterium
ACCAACATTGGCATTATCTTCCGTATTCGACCGCGCACTCTCGCCATGGGACAGCGTCAGGGTTTTGTCGTTGCCGTCGATTGTCCCGGTGAAATGCATAATTTCATTAGACGGCGTAAACTGCTCCACGCCGCTGCCCCGCAGGTCAACATTCTCTGTCAGGGTAATGGTGGCAGAAAGCGGCGTTCTATAGTTGTTTGTCGTAACCCCCTTGACCGCGCCGTGGGTGTGCAGCGTCAGAGCCAGCTTGGCCGCGTCCGCCGCGGAATTTAAGGTAATATTGGACGCAGACTCCAGCGGCGCAGTCACAGATAGTGTATGACTTGCGGCATCAAAGGTGAGAATATCCAGCTTATCATTGCGCAGAATCTGCCCGTAGTTGCCCACATCGTTGCTGGCAAGTGTCCCTTTGCGGGCAAAGGAGTAGTCGGTGTCCGCGTACAGCAGCGAATTGGTCTGGGTGCGCACAATATGTCCGGAGTTGGCAGAATTGTCCGTGATAGCTCCGGCCAGACGCAGCACCGTTCCGAGCCCGGTAGTGGAAACCAGCACCGATGCCTGCCCATTATTCGTATATGTGATGCGGCCTACATCCACAAGCGCTTTATCCGCAGCCTGCCCCACCAGGTCGCCGACGCCCGCCTGCAAAGCAGCGTTCATGGTATTATTCAGCGTGAGGTCGTCCAGCTTGCAGTAAGCCCCCTGCCCCACGCAGCCCACAGCGCCGCCCAGGGAGCCGGAAAGGCCGCTGCTTGCAAAGGTATTCGTCACCGTCATGCCCCCGCCTACCGTCACAACGGAGCCAGCCGCCACCGTGCCGATAACGCCGCCATAGCTTCCTGCCGCCAGGGAATTAAATGTAAATGTAGAAGCCTTGTCGCTTGTAAGCGTCACAGCATTTTTACCCGAAATCAGGCCGAAATAGCCGCCCACACTGTGGTCTGCCGCACCGGTTCCGTTGAAGGTGGCGCCGGTCACGGTCACATCGGTGAAGTTCGCCGCTTTCTCGGCGGTAAAGCTGCCTATAAAGCCGCCTATATTACCACTTTTGTCAAATGTGTTCCCGGACAGGGCAAAGCTGCCCACCGGAGCCGCCGTGGCCTGTCCCACCGCGCCCCCCAGCATCGGCAGGGTAGCCGCCGAGGTAAAGGTGCTGCCTGAAACGGTGCAGGTTTTCCCCGTTTCCACGGTGATCTCGCCGTCGGATTTGCCCGCTACGCCACCTGCATACGCGCCCGTAGCTGTAAAGGTGTTCACTGTTACACTCTCAGCGAAATTAACTTTTCCCGTATTCGCGTTCACGCCCACCAGGCCTGCGGCGTAGTCAGTCGCCGCCGTAGCGCTGCCTGTATAGGTGCTTTCGCTGCTCACGGTGAAAGTGCCCTTGTTTTCGCCCACCAGCAGACCAACATTGCCCGCATCGGCACTGGAAACCTGGATATGCAGGTTCCCTGTGGTCACGGAGACTCCCGCGCCTTCCTCAATCACGCCAAACAGACCGCCTGCGCTGCCGCCGGCCGTCTCCAAGGCATACTGGGCTCCGTCCTTAAAGCAGGGACTCAGATCCACGGCGCAAGTGCCACTGCCCGTGACCTTACCCGCCACCAGGCCCGCCGTCTTATTCCCTTGCACTACACCCTTTACGCTTCCGTCCTGCTCCTCTCTGGCCGCAAAGCGGAATGCGCTGATATCCAGGGCATGACCGTCCTTCGTAATGGTGAGCGTATCGCACAAAGCAAAGGGCGCATTAAAATCCGCCCACAATCTAATGTTATCATTTTGCGCGGTAATAGATGCCTCATTGGACAGGTTGTTAAACAGCACATTCCACCCGCTCATATTCAGATAGGTGTCCCCGGGCACCTCGGTCATAACAATGCTGCCCTTGAAGGGAAAGCTGTCGCTGCCGATGCCGTAAAAGCTATTTTTCAGATCCTCTTCCCCGTTGCCTGACCGGACCTCCAGCTTCAAAGTCGCTCTTGCCGAGATTTTGAAGGTATACCCCTCCAGGCTATTCGACTGAGACACCCTGGCCAAAGTGATAAAGCCCTCGGCTCCGCTAATATCAAACACTTTTACCTCGCTGTGCTTAATACCCCCATAGGAGTCGTTAACAGCAAGGCTCAAAATTTTGTCTGCATCCAGCGCATATCCGGCCGGTATATCCGCCGCATAGGCCCGGCTCCACCAAGCCAAAGCGATTACCACCACCGCCGCCAAAGCCGTGAAAAGGCATACGGCGGACCGCACCGACAGTACGCCCGCTCTCCCCTTTTTATTTGTTTGCAATCTACTTTTCATACACATTCACCTGTTGTCTGTATGTGTGTCCTTACGGCAGCTGCTGCCACTTTACAAAGCTCTCCAGATCCGTCCAGGTATAGGCCGGGTTGGCTGTCGCCCAGGGATTCTTCTCGTCCGCTATCCCCTGCACCCGCATGAAGGAGAGCCGGCCATAGTAGTCCGTCTCCTGGGGAATATTGATATATTTGTTGAATCCGTCCTGTGGATTTTCCACATCCTGTGCCTTGAAATTATTATGCTCCATCAGCGTCAGCCGGTCCGACTGCCACAGCACCCGCAAAACGCCGTTCTCCGGCGGCTCACCTACCATGGAGATTCCATAGATAAACGCTGCGTAGTCCTCTATATCCACCTTTCCGTCGGTTTTTTCAAACCCGCAGTCCACATGGAATCCCTCTGACCGGGACGGCACGATGCACGCCCCCAGCATCCGGCTGGCCATATATCGGGGCGTATCGGGCACAGCCACCATCAGCAAATTGGGGAAGGTGCTTAGGTCGTCGTCGCTCTTGGCATTAAAATACACCGTGATCGCCAGCTCCGAGGCCTTTCTCCCCTTGAGCGTGGCGGTAAACACCGGCGTATCATGGTCCTTGCTGTTCACCGTCACCGTCTCACCCGTCGCAGTGCCATAGGAAATGGTATAGGCCCGCCCGGTATCGCCCTTGTCCAGCCAGGCATATACGGAGAAGGTCACATCAAAGTCATTATACTCCCCCGTAGAGCGGTCATAGTTATAGAAGCTGATGCTCTTGGCCGCCATTCCCTTGGGCCGCACCACATTTTTATCCGCCTCCTCAAACCCGGAAACGCTGCTGAGCACATCGCTGGAAAAGGAGTGCTTCCGATTCACGAACACATCCTTAAAGTTGCCCTTGCCAT